>DASUBC010000601.1:0-13750 GCA_035763465.1 Thermomicrobiales bacterium | reverse complement strand
CATCGGCAATGGACGTAATCGGCAACCCCGAAGTATTGCTAGCGAGAATGGTCTCCGTCGGGCAAAGGCGGTCGAGGTCGGCGAACATCGCGCGTTTCAGCGCCAGGTCTTCAGGAATACTTTCTTGTACCAGGTCCGCGCTGTCCACGGCGGCGGCCAGGTCGGTCGCTGTCCGCACCCGCGCCAGCGCGCCGTCCGCGCCGCCCGGTGGCAGCACGCCGCCCGCCTCCAGGGCGCGCAGCCAGGTCGCGGTTCGGTCGCGTCCCGCCGCCGCGCGCTGCTCATCGCGCGCGTACAGCGTGACCGCGCGCCCCGCCGCCGCCCATTCCGCCGCCAGCCCCGACCCCATAATGCCCACGCCGATAATGGCGACGCGGCTGATTGGTTTCTGCGCCATGCTGTACCTCCGATCCGCAGTGATGAGTGGTGCGTGACGAGTAGCGTAGGTCGGCGCGGCGCCGGTCAGCGAGCGCGGTGCTATTGAGGTGCCCTGGCGGTTGAAACCGCGGGCTGAAGGCCCCTGCGGGGGCCACGAAGCTCGCCTGCGCGGGCTAGGATTGGCATCAACCCTGGTGGTGCGCCGCCAAGGCTCACCAGAATCCTAGTCCGGCGGAGGCCGGACTTCGTGGCCGCTGCCTTCAGCCTGCGGTTTCAACCGCCGGGCATCCCAACCCTGGCGCCACACCCGCCGCCAGGCGCCGCGCCGACCTACGCTACTCGTCACTCGTCACGCTTCCTCGCCTTTAACAACAGGCTATGTGTGCTGTAGGACGTGATCCTTCCGGCGCCGTCGCTCGTGATCGTGAACGCGACATGGGCGGCGGGCGGTGCGTCGCGGAAGGCTGCCTCAACCACTGGCCGCTGGCTGGCCGGCACATTGGCCCGGTCGAGCCAGGAGGCGAACGGATGCGTCTTGGGGTGGACGAGTGTGTCTTCGACGATCAGGCCGGCGCCGGTGACCAGATCGCGCCATTCGGCCTGGCTGAGAACACGGACGTGGGTGGGGTCGCGCAACGCCTCGACATGATTGAGAAACGCGCCGAGGTCAGGGTCGTCCGGCGCGAGATTGTCAATCAGCAGGAAGTAGCCGCCCGGTCGCAGGACGCGTGCGACCTCGTACACGAAGCGGCGCACATCATCGAAGTGGTGCGGCGCGATGCGGCAGGTAACGAGATCGAACGAGTCGTCCTTGAACGGTAACTGCTCAGCATCGGCGCACGAATAGCTAACATTGGTCACACTCTGGCCGCGAATGAACGCCGCCGCCGTGGTCAACATCTGGTGGGTCAGGTCACTGGCTACAACACGCCCATAGTGCGCCGCGATTGCCCTGGCGGTGTGCCCGCCACCCGTTGCGACGTCGAGCGCCAGGCGGTCGCCGCCGCCCAGTGGCGCAGCCCACGCGGCGAGATCGGCCAGGTCGTCACCGCGCGCGTGACCGGGCGAGGTGACATAATTCGCGGCGGTGTCGCCGAACTGGGTCTGCACCTGGCGTTTGTGATCATTGCTGCCGCTCATTGTCGCAATCCTTTCGTGTGGGCGGCGCGGTGGGATAGAGAATTGTGCCGCCCGGCTACCTATGTTGGACGCTGCCGCGCAAGGCGGTTTCGAGCGCGGGCAAACGGAGAACGCGCGTTGACAGTCACTTGCCAGCCGGTATAATACAGCAGTTACACAACCGATCACGGGAGTGGTAATCTTATACAAAGCAATATCGCTGGCGAACGCTGGGGTCCGCCGCGATTGGCACGGCGCCATTCGTCACTGGTGACAATTCAGTCAGCGAGGCTCGCCATACCTCACCGCCAGATCGTTTGTTGTGCATCGCTGTCTCGTCTACAATAGAGGTTGTTGCTCGTCGCAAGAATGGCGCTGCACCGTCAAGGTCGTCCGTCCGGGAGGGATGAGCCGGATGGGCGATGGAGGCGTTGAGGCGAGGAGAGACAAGAACGGTGGGCGCATATATCGTCAGGCGGCTCCTAACCGCCGTCCCCACGCTGATCATTATTAGCATTATCATCTTCTCCATCCTCAAACTCGCCCCTGGCGATCCGATGTCGCAGTTCGCAGCTAATCCTTCGGTGCCGCCGGAGGTGCGGCAGAATATTCGCAAGCAACTTGGGTTAGACGATCCGATTCCCGTGCAGTACGTCAAGTGGGCCACGTCCTGGGCGAAGGGTGACTGGGGCTTCTCATTCTCGTCGCGCACGGGCGTGAAGGGGCTGGTTCTCGGCCGGATCACGACCACGTTCTTTGTGATGGGCCTGGCCTTCCTGCTTTCCGTGCTGATTGCTCTCCCGATTGGTGTGCTGGCCGCGCTCAAGCAATATTCGATTTTCGACCAGATCGCGACGACGCTGGCCTTCATGGGGTTTTCGCTCCCCACCTTCTTCTCCGGGTTGCTAGCCATCCTGTTATTCTCAATCAGATTAGGCTGGCTGCCCTTTATCTATGAAACCAAAACGGCGCATGGTGGCGTACTTGGCTTGGTGGAGCACCTCAAGTTCGCCGCGCTCCCGGTGATGGTGCTGGGGCTGTTCCAGGCGGCGCGCTTGATGCGCTACACCCGCGCCGCGATGCTGGAAAACGTCAAGCAAGACTACGTTCGGACGGCCCGCGCTAAGGGCCTGCACGAACGCACGGTGATCAATACCCACATCCTGCGGAACGCGCTGATTCCGGTGGTGACGATTATGGCCCTGGACCTGCCGGGTATCTTCGGCGGCGCGGTCATCACCGAACAAATCTTCCGGGTGCCGGGCATCGGCGCCCTGCTGATCACGTCAATCAACGCCACCGATACGCCGGTGGTCATGTCGATCGTCTTCATCATCTCGATCCTCGTCGTGCTGGCGAATTTGCTGGCCGATGTGGTCTATGGTGTGCTCGACCCGCGGATCAAGTATAGCTAGGTTGGTGCAGCAATACGCAATTGCGGTCGCCGCCAGCCAGCGCAACGGAACAGCGTCACACTCGATGCGGACGGCCACTCGGACCGGCAATTGCGGGCAAGAAGGGGGCAACGATGGCGGAAGTCAGTGAAACCGCACGAGCCGGCGCCGCGACCGCGAAAGGCTTGGCGCTCGCCGGTGGACAGAAACGTCAGGCGCGCTCGCTCTGGAGCGACGCCTGGCGGCAGTATCGCAAGCACAAGCTGGCGCTGACCGGCACCTTTACGCTGCTGATCATCGCACTGGCCGCCCTGATCGGCCCGATGATCTATCCCGTCAGCCCAGAAGCGCTCGATGTGACCAAAGGCTTGCAGGGGCCGGCGATTCAGTTGCGCCTCCCGGTCCATATCAAGCCGCTGGGCTTGCAGTCGCCTGTAGCGACGATTCGCCCGGTGAATGACGGCCCGCTCGGCTATGATGACCTCGGGCACGATATGCTTTCGCGCCTCCTCTCCGGTGGCCGGAAGTCGCTGCTCGTTGGCTTGATGGCTGCGCTCGTCTCGATTGTCGTTGGGACGCTGGTCGGCTCGCTGGCGGGCTTCTTCGGCAAGGCGATTGACTCGGTCCTGATGCGGATCACCGACCTGTTTATTGCCTTGCCGCAGCTGCCGCTGCTGTTGCTGATCAGTTTCCTCTACTCCGATAAGTTGAAGAAACTCTTCGGAGTGGAGACCGGCATTCTGGTGCTGATCGTCCTGGTCATCGGTATTTTGAACTGGATGGCGGTCGCCCGGCTGGCGCGCGCCTCATTCCTCTCGCTCAAAGAGAAGGAATTTGTCGAGGCGGCCCGTTGTATTGGGGCCACGTCGTCCAGCATTATGTTCAAACACATCCTGCCGAACGTGCTCTCGCCAATTATTGTGGCGGCGACGCTCGGTGTCGGGTCGGCGATCATCACCGAGTCGTCGCTCTCCTTCCTCGGTCTGGGCTTTCCGCCCGACGTGCCGACCTGGGGTTCGATGCTCTTCGTCGGCAAAGACCAGCTACCCTTCGCCCCCTGGATCGCGGTTGAGCCTGGCCTGCTGATCTTCCTGGTCGTGCTCTCCATCAACTACATGGGCGACGGTCTGCGCGACGCGCTCGACCCACGGTCGCGCGTGTAAGAGGCGCCAGATTCCCATCCGCTGACGATACGGCGCCCGGCACCGAACATGCCGGGCGCTTTTCATGCGCTCCTGGCCATGGCATGGGAGATGCACAAGTGTGGGGACGATTTCAGTGCGGCGGACGCAGAGATGAATGAGAGAACGAGTGATGGCGGCACAGCAGAGTTGGTTATCGGCTGGCCTCGCCGACGCCAGCAGCTCATTCAACTCTGCGCCCTCCGTGTGCTCCGCGTTGCAAACAGGTAGCACCATCGCATGAAGGCGCGCAACGAACCGCCGGCTGACCGGCAGCTCAGGACGCTCCGCATCGAACTGTCGTTCCGGTCGGTCCTGGCTGTCGTGGCCGTTGCAATCAGCCTGTGGCTGCTGACGCGCCTCTGGCAGATCGTGCTCGTCGTTGTGATCGCGCTGGTGCTGGCCGGTTCACTCAGCCCGGTCGTGGACTGGTTGGAGCATCGGCACGTCCGGCGGGGGATTGCGCTGGGCCTGGTGCTCCTCCTCCTCGTGCTGGTGGTCGTCGGGCTTGCCTTCCTGGTTGTGCCGGCCCTGGTGTCCCAGATCGAATCGCTGGTGAAGAATGCGCCGGCGATTCAACGCGAGGTGGCTGACCGCCTGGCAGCATATCCACCGCCGCTGAGTGACTATGCGAGCACATTCCGCGACGCGCAGCCCGATCGCTATCTGAAACCGATCGGCGAGACCGCGCTCACCTACGCCGCGACCGCGCTTGAGCTGGTTACCTATGCGCTGACGACGGTTGTGCTGGCGTTCTATCTGATTATTGACCGCGAGCGCGTACTGGGTTTCATCTATGCCTTGATTCCGCGCGAATATCACGTCCGTACCGCGCGCGTGCTGCTGGATATGCAGCGAATCGTCGGTGGTTATGTGCGCGGTCAGGCCGTCACGTCGGCTCTGATTGGCGTCTTTGTGTTCGCCCTGCTCACTCTTCTTCATGCGCCGAGCGCCCTGGCGCTGGCGATCTTCGCGGCCTTTACCGACCTGATCCCCTTTGTCGGCGGTATTCTCTCGACCACACCGTGTGTGCTGGCCGCGCTGACTCGCGGGGTCGTGCCGGCCATCATCGTGCTGGTGGCGATTGTCGTGTACCAGGAGCTCGAGAGCCGCTTAGTGGTTCCCCGTGTCTATGGGCAGACCTTGCGGCTCTCGCCGGTCGCGGTGACCATCGCGCTGCTGGTCGGTGGGAAGTTACTCGGCATCATCGGCGCGCTGCTGGCGTTGCCGATCGCGGCTGGTATTCGCGTGCTCGTGGAAGACCTGCGGATCGCGTTGCCCGGCGAGCAGCCAGGTGAAGCTGATACTCAAGACGCTAGCAATCGCGCGGAAACTGATTATGCCGATCGCGCGGACGGCGTGCCGCTGGACGAAGCGGCGGCGATCGCGACCCAGGTGGCCGAGAACCTCGCGGTTGAAGAGGCAGACACCGTCGCCGATGTGACGAAACCCATCGGCTCGACAAGCCCGCGAGTTGAAGGGCGATAGGCGTGAGTGCGTGAGAGCGTGAGTGCGTTGGGATGGCGCTGCGCCCACAGCAAGCCACCGTGCCGACGAGAACTCACTGCACGACTGCCCGACTTCGTGCGCTATTGACGCCGCCTGCCCTGATGCCCTACCGTGATGCGGGCAAACCACGTCGTCACTATTGTCCACACAGGTAAGGAAGTGACTATGAACACGGACGCCGCGCAATACGGTGCAGTCGCGCTGCTGGGCCTGGGCGCTATGGGGTTGCCAATGGCGCTGACCTTGCGCCGCGCCGGATTCCAGGTAACGGTCTTCGACGTGCGGTCCGGGCCGGTCCAGGCGGCGGTCGCTCAGGGCGCGACCGCCGCCGCGAGCACAGCAGACGCGCTCCGGGGCGCTCGCGCGGCGATCGTGATGACGCAGAACATCGCGCAGGCACGCGAGGCATTGTTGAGCACGAATGGTGGTTCCGCTCCGCTGGACGGCCTGGCGCCCGGCGGCCTCGTGCTGCTCACAAGCACCGTCGCGCCGGCGGACGCCCGCGCGCTGGCCGGCGAGTGCGCTGCGCGCGGTTTTCTCTTTGTGGACGCGCCGGTCAGCGGTGGACCAGAGGGCGCGGAGACCGGCGGGCTGACGATCATGGTCGGCGGAGCGCCGGATGCCCGCGCGGCAGCAATGCCGCTGCTTGACGCGCTGGGCGCGCCCGACCGTGTCTTCGTAGTGGGCGACGAGCCGGGATCGGGCGAAGCGATGAAGATGATCAACCAGCTGATGGCCGGCGTGAATATCGTCGCCACCTGCGAAGCGATGGCCCTGGCTGTGAAAGCCGGGCTGGATCCGCGCCAGGCGTTCACCATCGTCAGCGATGCCGCCGGCGGTTCCTGGATGTTCCGCAACCGGGCGCCCCGCATGTTGGACGGCGACTTCGTCCCGCCGCATAGTGTGCTGAATATCTTCGTGAAGGATCTCGGCATCGTCAATGACACGGCCAACAGCCTGGGCCTGCCACTGCCGGTGGCCGGGGCCGCGCGTCAGGCTGTCCTGATGGGCGTCGCCGCCGGGCTGGGTGGCGAGGACGATGCCGGCCTGGTCCGGTTCTACGAGCAACTGGCCGGCGTGTCGGTCAGCGCGGCGGCGAAGCAGTGAGCGGCACACAGCGCCGCGCTGAGGTAGCGTTGTGGACGACCTGAGCCAGTGGCAGGCGAGGCTCCCACCCTTCTGCGCTCTGCTCGGTATCCGGCTGAGCAGCGTCACACCCGAGCGCGTGACCGCGGAAATGGATGTGCGCGAAGAACTCTGTACCGCTGGCGCGATCGCGCACGGCGGCGCGCTGATGGCCTTCGCCGACACGCTGGGGGCGCTGGCGACCATCGTGAATCTGCCGGCCGGTATGACGACGGCAACGCTGGAATCGAAGACCAACTTCTTCGCGCCCGCGCCCGTGGGCGCCATAGTGCATGGCGAGTGCGTGCCGCTGCATCGCGGCCGGCGCACCATGACCTGGCAAACCCGCCTGACCAGCGCCGAAGGCCGCCTGCTGGCGCTGGTGACGCAGACGCAAATGGTGCTGGAACCGCGCGGCTAGCCAGTCCGCCAGCAAACTGGGCCAGTGCAGGTGGCGTGTGGCGCGCGGCAGACGCGCTGGCGCGGCACACTCAGGGGGTGGCCCACCTGGCGACTGGCTGAGCTATGCAGCCGGACCTCGTGCTGGCCTGAACCCGCTGTTCGCCTGCCCGCCTCCGAGTAACGGCAGTAACCCCCAGGACGTTGTATAGTTCTGAGAGGGCGCCGCGACAGTGGCGTCGCGGCAACCAGGGAGATTGCAATGGCGCGGAAACATTACGACTTGCCGGGGACGGCGCCGCTCGGCGCCGCGCCGGTGGACGACGTGGCGGCGAGCGAAGACGAGGAACGGCCGGGCGGCGCGTTGCGGTTCGTCCGCGAAGTCCTGGAGACGGTGCTCCTGACGGCACTGATCTTTTTCGCCGTGCGGGCGGTGGTCGGCAACTACGTGGTAGACGGCCACAGCATGGATCCAAACCTGCAAAATGGCGAATATCTCTTTGTCAACCGGGCGGTCTATTTTCATTTCGACCGGAACGCCCTGTTGAATCTCGTTCCGGGGCAGCAGCATCAAGGCCAGGATATCGTTTACCTGTTTCACCCGCCGCAACGCGGTGATATTATCGTGCTCAACCCGCCAGTGCCCACGGATAAGCCCTATGTCAAACGCGTGATCGGCGTCGCGGGTGATACCATCGCCATTCACGACGGCCAGGTCTATGTGAATGGCGCGGTGCTGAAGGAGCCGTATATCGCCCAGGAGCCGCGCTATGTCTACCCAAACAACGGCAGCGCCGCGTTCACTGTGCCGCCGGGCATGGTCTTCGTGCTGGGTGACAATCGCAACAACAGCAACGATTCCCACATCTTCGGGCCGGTCTCGCTCAACGAAATCGTCGGCAAAACGGTCGCGGCCTACTGGCCGCCGCACGACATCGGCCTGATTCGCCACTGACCACGCTTGCGACCATCGTCCAACGGAATCCTGGTCTGCGCCTTGCCCTGGTCTCAGTCGCCGGTAGCTGGTCGGCAGTGAGATAAGGACAGCACGACACCTGACAGCTATCATCTCGTGCTGCCGACCGGTGACTGGCGCACGCCCCCTGGCAGTGTGCTGGTCTGCCTGTGTACTATTCTCGCGATGGGCGCCAGTGGGGCAGCGCCTGGCTTTCCCCAGGCTCTGGTACGGGAAGTTCCGGCCGGCGCGCCGGCTGAGAAGAACGGGCGATGATCGAGACAGACCCGGCGACCGAAATCAGCGCGCGACCCGGCGGCGCTGCGCCGGTGGCTGCCGCCGGACCGGATACGGCGGCCGAAGAAGGGAGCGTTCTCGCCGCCCTGGCCCAGACGGCATTCCGCCGGCTCTGGCTGGCCGAACTACTCTCGCAAACAGCGCTCAACGCCATCTGGTACGCCGCGATCGTCGCGACGGAACTCGAAACACACTCGACGACCGAAATCAGTCTTACTGTGGTTTCAGCCACCCTGCCGGTAGCGATCTTCGGCGTGCTGGCCGGGATTCTGGTTGATCGCTGGAACAAGAAGCAGGTGCTAGTCTGGAGCAATGTGCTCCGCATCGCGATCTCGGCGGGCTACCTGCTCTACGGCTGGTCCATCGTCGTCGTCTTCGCGATGAACTTCCTGATCAATATTGTGGCGCAGTTCTTCTCGCCAGCCATGCTCGCCACGATTCCGCGTCTGCTGCCGAAGCGCCAGCTCACGGCGGCTACCGGACTGTTCAATATCACGCTCAATATCTCCCAGATTCTCGGCATGGTGCTGCTGGGGCCAACCCTAATCAAAGTCGTCGGGCCGGGCGTCGTCTTCGCGGTCGCGACTGGCATCTATGTCGTGGCGACGATCCTGGTCGCGCTGGTGCCCGCCGAGCACACGCCCGCGCGTGAGACTCGGCCGGCGGACGAGCGCAGTCCGCTGGGAGAGGTGTACGCCGAACTGCGCGAAGGCTGGGGCTTCGTGCGCTCGGACCAGCAGTCATGGCTGGCGATGGTCTTTCTGGCGCTGACCTGGACGATTCTTTTCGCGCTGATCACGCTGGCGCCGCGCTACGCGGCTTCCCGCATGGGGTTGCGAATCGAATCGGGCGATGCGATCTTCGTACTGGCGCCGGCCGGGTTGGGGATGGCGCTAGCGGCTGGCCTGCTCGACCGGTTGCACCGGCACTTCGGGCGCTGGCGGCTGGTCGGCGTCGCGCTCGTAGGACTGGCGCTCACGCTGGCGGTTCTCGCCAGCGTTGCGCCCCTGGCGAACTGGTGGGTGCGGAACTCCTTCGACACGCGGGCGGAACGGATCGCCTTCCATCAGCACATCCTCGTGCCGCGCGTAGCGATCGTCGGTCTCGTCGCGCTCATCGCTGGCTGGTGGGTCGGCATTGTTACCGTCACGTCTGAAGCGGTGCTGCTGGAACGCGCGCCGGCCGACCTGCGCGGTCGCATCTTCGCGATTCAGCTTACTTTCACCAATCTGGCCTCGGTCGTGCCGCTGCTGGTGGTCGGCGGCCTGGCCGATCACATCGGCCTCAATCAAGTCATCCTCCTCACCGGCGTCATCGTCCTCGGCGCCTGGCTTTTCACCATGTCACCACTGGTGCGGCACCCGCGTGACGAAGTCGAGAGTAGAGAGTAGGGCGTAGAGAGCCACTCGCTATGGGCACGGTGCCAGCAGCCAGGCACGGCGCCGATTACGAGCAACTCCCTACTCGCTACTTACAAGGAGGTAAAATGGCGCACTACATCTGCGTAACCTGCGGCACGCAATTCGCGGCGAGCGATGCGCCACCCGCGCATTGCCCAATTTGCGAGGACGAGCGCCAGTATGTCGGCTGGCAAGGCCAGCAGTGGACGACGCTCGACCGCCTGCAACAGGACTACCACAATGTCATCAAGCCGGTCGAACCGGGGTTGACTGGCATCGGCACGCATCCCGCGTTTGCCATCGGCCAGCGGGCGCTGCTGGTGCAGGCGCCGTCCGGCAATGTGCTGTGGGACTGTATCAGCCTGCTGGACGAGCCAACCATCGCGGCCGTGCGGGCGCTCGGCGGTATCAGCGCCATTGCGATCTCACACGCGCACTACTATTCCTCAATGGTCGAGTGGGCGCAGACCTTCGACGCGCCAATCTATATTCACACTGACGACCGTCAGTGGGTCATGCGTCCCGACGCCTCGGTCCAGTTCTGGGAAGGCGAGACGATGGCGCTTGGCGACGGCCTGACGCTGATCCGTTGTGGCGGCCACTTCGCGGGCGGGCAGGTGCTGCACTGGGAGGCAGGCGCCGCCGGCGCTGGCGCCTTGCTGACCGGCGACATTCTCACGGTCGTCAGCGACCGCCGCTACGTGAGCTTCATGTATAGCTACCCGAACCTGATCCCGCTGCCGGCGGTAGAGGTGCGCCGGATCGCCGCGGCAGTCGAGCCGTACTCCTTCGACCGTATCTATGGCGCGTGGTGGGACCGCGTCGTCGCCAGCGACGCGAAGGCGGCGGTCTCGCGCTCCGCCGACCGCTACATCGCCGCGCTCGGTGCGTCGAACCTGCATGAAACGCCGCTGCACCCATAAAGGGTGCAGCGGCAGGATTTCGTGTTCTGTGAGGATGGTTTAGCCGCCCATCAGCCGGGGCGCGATGACGATCTCGTCGGCTTCCTGCGCGCGGATGTCCCAGCGATCGAGCTTTTGCGGCGCCTGGCCGCGCTCAATCGCGAAGGGCACATCACCGTGGGTCAGCGCCTCGTGGAAGATGCGCTCGGCCTCGCGGATGGCGGCCTGCGCTTCCTCATCGGTCTCCACGCCGGCGCCGGTTTCCCAGCTGACCGACGTGTCGCCCTGCGCGCACATGCGGCGGATGGTGTGGCGTCGCCGTCCTGCTCTCACGTCCATCGGCAGCCTCCTCCGGGCCAGTGGCCCGCGCTGTGGGTGACCCAGCACGCGAACACCCGTCATCCGCCTGTGCCAGCATCCCCAGCCTATCTCGCGACGTTCGCTCCTCGCGAAAGCCGCGACGCCCGGCAGCGCCACGAAGTCGCCGTGGCATCCGGGCGCACTTCGCAGTATAGCACTCCGCCTTCTGGCGTGAAGGGGGGGACGATTTCACCACCGAGGGCACAGAGAGCACAGAGAGAACGAATATTCACCGCAGAGAGCGCCGAGACCGCCGAGAACGAGAAAGAGACAACCAGTAATCATCTCTTCTCTCGTCCGTCGCTGTGTGCTCTGTGTCCTCGGTGGTAAATCCGTCCCCTCTCTGCGGTGAAAACTTTCTCGTCAGTGGACGCCGGCGGGCACGCCGAGCTGATCGCGCAGGTTGCGGACGATGGCGGCGGTGGCGGTGGATTTGTTGAGCGTGTAGAAGTGGACGCCGGGCGCGCCGCGGTCGAGCAGTTCGCGGCATTGCTCGATAGCCCACGCGATGCCGGTGGCGACGACCGCGTCTTCGTCCGGGCACGCGGCGAGCCGCGCTTGCAGCGCCGCCGGGATCGTCGCGCCGCAGAGGCTGGTGAAGCGCTCGATCTGCGCGACATTGGTCACGGGCATGATGCCGGGGATGATCGGCAGGTCAACGCCGGCCGCGCGAGCGCGCTCGACGAACGCGAAGTAGGCGTCGTTGTCGAAAAAGAGCTGGGTGATCAGGAAGTCCACGCCGGCCTGGATTTTCGCCACCAGATTCGCGAGATCGCGCGCCGCATCGCCGCACTCAATATGGACTTCCGGGTAACAGGCCCCGCCGAGGCAGAACGGATATTTAGCCTTGATGAATGCGGCCAGCTCGGAGCCATAGCCGAAGCCGTCAGGATGGCGGACGAACGTGGTTGTGCCGCGCGGTGGATCGCCACGTAGCGCCAGCACGTTCTCGATACCGGCGCCGGCCAGCCGGGTCAGGATCGCGGCCAGTTCGTCGCGGCTGTGACCGACACAGGTCAGGTGCGCCATCGCCTCGATGCCGCTGTCGCGCTTGATGCGCGTGACGAGATCGATCGTCAGGTCGCGGGTCGAGCCGCCCGCGCCATAGGTCACCGAGACGAATGACGGCGCAAGCGGTTGTAGGTCGGCCACGGTGCGGAAGAGCGCGTCCACACCGGCCGGGGTCTTGGGAGGGAAGAACTCGAAGGAACAGGACGGCCGTCCATCGGCCAGATAATCGCGTATCCGCATCATTCGCTCCGCTCGCGCCCACCAGCGCGCTTCTGCTCGCCCACATCATCCGCTCGTCAAGCGGCGCAAGTGTAGGCGATCATGGCGAGGAGGACAAACGGAGAAGTCGGGCAGGCGGGCAGTACGTTCTGACCAGTACGGCGCCTGGTTGCGGGCGCGGTGCTGGCGGCGGCTATGAAACAGGGATGGTCGGCCCTGTGGAGACTATTGGACCGAACCATCCGGCGCCTGAGTCTCGGGCGGGTTCTCCTGGCACGCAACCTGCACAGGTATAGCGAACTCGCGCAGCTTCCTTTCTCCGGTAAGCGCCCCGCTGGAGAGCCAGGCGAATTCTGGCGCTGCGCCAGGCGCTCGCTAGATACAGGACAAGCAGTTGCGGGTTAGCGAAGCGCCATGCTGAGTGCTATTCTCAGCATGGATTCCAGGAGTAGCAAGCGGTTCAACGAGCCGGACGGACCGTGCTACACGAGGGATCAGAGGCAATCATGGACGCCCAATCCAGCCAATCCAGCACGCCCACGTTCCCCGTCGGTGGCGGGGAGCTGGGCGCGCTGATCCGTGCGCGCGACTGGGCGGCTACGCCGCTTGGACCGATCGCGGACTGGCCGCAGAGCTTATGCGCCGCAGTCGCTCTCTGCCTCGGCTCGGCGGTGGCGAGCTTCGTCTGGTGGGGGCCAGATCTCATCCAGTTCTACAACGACGCGGCGCTTACCATCGTCCGGGCGAAGCACCCGGCGGACCTCGGCCGGCCGGCGCGCGCGGCCTGGGCGGACGTCTGGCCGGTCGTGGGCGGTCTCCTGGAGGGCGTCCTGGCGACGGGCGAGGCGGTGCGTGGCGACGACCTGCCGATGGCGCCCGACCGTAGTGGGCCATTGGAGACGGCCTACTTCACGTTCTCCTACGGCCCGGCGCGCGACGAGCGGGGCCACGTCGCCGGTGTCTTCTGCACCGCGCTGGAGACCACCACTCGGGTGCGCGCCGAGGAGCAGCTGCGGGAGAGCGAGGAGCGCCAGGCGTTCCTGCTCGACCTCAGCGACGCGCTACGCCCGCTGGCCGATCCCGTGACGATACAGGGGGTGGCCGCCCAGCGGTTAGGCGAGCGACTAGGTGCCAGCCGCACCTACTATGTCGAGTACGACGCGGAGGGGGGCTACGGAACCGTCGCGCGTGACTACGTCGCCGACGGCGCCCCCAGCCTGGTTGGGCGCTACGACTACGCGACTTACCGGACCGTATATACGCACATCAGCGGCGGGCAGACCTGGCTCGTTGCCGACGTGGCCGCCGCGCAGGACCTGGCCCAGGAGGAGCGTGAGCTCCTCGCTGCTCAGGGCGTCGTGGCCTGGCTTGACGTCCCACTCGTCAAACACGGCCAGCTCGTGGCGATTCTGTGTGTGACACAGCGGGTGACGCGGCCCTGGACTGCGGCCGAGGCCCGGCTGGCCGAAGAGGTGGCCGAACGCACCTGGGCGGCGGTCGA
>DASUBC010000600.1:0-7780 GCA_035763465.1 Thermomicrobiales bacterium | reverse complement strand
TCCCGCGCCCGCTTTCTGCTATACTTTCGATAGTACAGCGCGCACGCGGCCCGTGTGGTGACGCACGGGCCGTTCTGTGTGTACGATCGCACGCCCAGCTCGCCGGCACGCGCCAGCGACATCGCGGCCCCAAGTGCCGGCTGAGCATCAAGAAGAAATCGAGGAACGCAGTCCATGACGATAACGATTGCCGCGCCCACGCGCACCGATATTCGCAACGTCGCGATCATCGCGCACGTTGACCACGGCAAGACGACGCTGGTAGACGGCCTGCTCAAGCAGTCGCACATTTTTCGCGATCCCGACGCGGCCGGAACGCTCATCATGGACTCCAACGAACTGGAACGGGAGCGCGGCATCACGATCCTTGCCAAGAACACGGCCATCACCTACGAAGGCGTCAAGATCAACATCATTGATACGCCCGGTCACGCCGATTTCGGCGGCGAGGTCGAGCGCGTGCTGAATATGGCCGATGGCTGCCTGCTCCTGGTGGACGCGGTCGAAGGCCCGATGCCGCAGACGCGCTTCGTGCTCAGTAAGGCGCTGGCGCTCGGCCTGCGCCCGATCGTCGTGATCAACAAGATTGACCGCCCCAGCGCCCGCCCCGCCGAGGTGCTCTCGCTGACGCAAGACCTCTTTCTGGACCTCGCCACAGACGAGGCGCAGCTGGAATTCCCGGTGATTTACACGATCGCCAAGCGCGGGGTCGCGGGCACCAGCCCGGATGCGCTGGCGGGCGATCTTGACCCGCTCTTCCACGCGATTCTCGACGCGGTACCCGCGCCGCGCGGCGACGCCGACGCTCCCTTGCGCTTGCTGGTGACGGCGCTCGATTACGACCCGCACCGGGGCCGAATCGCGATTGGCCGGGTCACGCAGGGGCGCATCACAGCCGGGCAGCAGGTCGCGCTGGTGCGCCCTGACGGCACGAGCGCGGTGCAGAAATTGACCTGGCTGGCGACCTATGAGGGGCTAGGCCGGCGTGAGGTGGCGGAGAGCGCGGCGGGCGATATTGTCGCGCTGGCCGGCGTGGCCGGTGTGACGATTGGCGACACACTTGCCGACCCGCTCGAACCAGGCGCGCTGCCTTCGATCGCCGTCGAAGAACCGACACTGCAACTGACCTTCGGCGTCAATACCAGTCCCTTCGCTGGGCGCGACGGGACGCCGCTGACCTCGCGCCAGTTGTCCGCGCGCCTGGAGCGCGAGACCGAGACGAACGTTAGCCTGCGCGTGCGCCCGACCACCTCGGCCGAGATATTCGAGGTCGCGGGACGTGGCGAGCTGCATCTCTCCATCCTGGTCGAGACAATGCGTCGCGAAGGCGTCGAGTTCGAGGTCTCGCGCCCCGAAGTCATCACCAGGGAGATTGACGGCGCGCGCTGCGAGCCGTACGAGCAGATCACGATTGACGTGCCGGAGGCGACGATTGGCACCGTCACCGAGCTGCTTGGCCCGCGCCGCGCCGTGATGACCAACCTCGTGCATGACGACACCGGCCGGGCGCGGCTCGAATTCGAGGCGCCGACGCGCGGCCTGATCGGCTTCCGCAACCTTTTTCTCACCGCTACGCGCGGCGAGGGGGTGATGAGCAGCCTCTTGATCGGCTACCGACCCTGGGCCGGGCCGATCGGCACGACGCGCAATGGCGCGCTCGTCGCGCACGAGACCGGCACGGCACTGTCGTACGGCATCGCCGCCGCGCAAGAGCGAGGGCTGACGCTGGTCGAGCCGGGCGAAGAGATTTACGAGGGGATGATCGTCGGCGTCAACGCCAAGGATACCGATCTGGTCGTCAACGTCTGCAAGGCGAAGAAACTGACCAACATGCGCTCCTCGACGTCCGACATTGACGTGCGGCTGACGCCGCCGCTGCAACTAAGCCTCGAACAGTCGCTCGACTTCCTGGCCGACGACGAACTGCTGGAAGTGACGCCGAAGCACCTGCGCCTCCGCAAGCGGTTGCTGCACGAGCACGACCGCGCGCGGGCGCGCAAGCAGGCTGGCAGCCGGGGCTAGTAATAGTTCACAGTCGTGAGTCGTGAGTGCGTGAGCAGGTTCAAGTCAGCGCTGCGCCTGTCGGTTGGCGCAGGGCTAGACCCAAGTAACTCACGACTCACGCTCTCACGACCGTGAACTGGTACAGCGTCGCGGCGACCGGCGGTTGCCTGCTATACTGCCGTTTCATGCAGACGACCCGCCCGGCCGCCCGACGGCAGACGCCACCGCCACGCCCGGCGCCCTCACCGAACGTTGGGGCGCCGTCTGGTCGTCGGCTGTCCTCGGCGGCGGCCATCGTCGGCGCGGCGTTCGTTCTCAGCCGCGTGCTGGGGCTGACGCGGGACATCATCATCGGCGCGCAGTTCGGCACGCGGCCAGAGTACGACGCCTACGTCGCCGCCTTTCGTATTCCCGACCTCGTCTTTCTCGTCGTGATGAGCGGCGCGTTCGGCTCGGCCTTCGTGCCGGTCTTCGCGGGCTTTCTGGAACGCGGACAGGTCGGCAAAGCCTGGCGGCTGGCGTCGAACGTGCTGACGCTGATGGTCGAAGGCTTTCTGGTTGCGGCGGTGCTGGTGCTGATCTTTGCCGGCCCACTGGTGCGGCACTTCGTCGCCCCTGACCTCTCACCCGCGCAGCAAGAGCTGGCGATCGAACTGACGCGCATCCTCCTGCTCTCGCCGCTCTTTCTGGGGTTGGGCGCGGCGGCGAAGGGGATTCTGGAGGCGCACAACAACTTCACGCTGCCCGCGTTCGCCCCGGTGACCTACAACCTGGCGGTGGTCGCCGGCGCGATCTTCCTGGCGCCGCGCTTCGGGGTCAAGGGGCTGGCCTGGGGCGTCGTCGCCGGTTCCATCGGGCATGTCGCGACCCAGCTCATCGGCCTCGACCGCGTGGGGATGCGCTTCAAGTTCTTGCCGAAGCCGGTCGCGGACGGCGTTCACCGGGTCGGCAAGTTGCTGGCGCCGCGCATCATCGGGCAGGCCGCCTTTCAGATCAACTTCACCATCGTCCTCACCGCGTTCGCCTCGCGCCTGGGGCCGGGGCACGTCTCCGCGCTGAACTACGGCTACCAGTTGATGATGCTGCCGCACGGCCTGCTGGCGATCTCCGTGTCAACGGTCATTTTTCCGCTGATGGCCCGGCAATTCGTCGCGCGCCAGGACGACGCGCTGCGGACGACGCTGGGCGACGCGCTGCGCCCGCTTTTCTTTCTGACGCTGCCGGCCTCCGCCGCGCTGATGATCCTGGCCCGGCCGGTCGTGCAGACGATTTACCAGCGCGGCTCCTTTTCCGCCGAATCCACGGCGCTGGTCGCGGGCGCGCTGCCCTACTTCGCCGCCGGCCTCGTCGCGCTGGCGCTGGTCGAGACCTGTGCGCGAGCCTTCTACGCGATGCAGGATACGCGCACGCCGCTGCTGGCATCACTGCTCGCCATTGGCGTGAATATCGCGCTGGCGCTGACACTGTCGTCGCGTTTCGGCGGACCGGGGCTGGCGGCGAGCATGAGCCTGGCCTCGACGCTGGAGATGCTAATTCTGCTCGGCGTGTTGCGCGGCCGGATCGGGGCGTTCGACCCGGCTGTCTGGACCGCCTTCCTCAAGAGCCTGCTGGCGACGATAGTGATGGCGCTGGTGCTCCTCTTCATCCAGCCGCGCCTGATCGCCGTGACGACGCCCGGCCCCGGCGCGCCCCTGCTCGTCCGGCTGGCGCTCTTCGGCCTGGCCGTCTTCATCGGCTTCTACACCTACATCACCGCCTGCTGGTATCTGCGCTCGCGCGAACTGCTCGAATTCGCCGAACGCATCGGTGGCCGCCTGCGCCGCCGACGTCGCCGCGCCTGATTCACCCTGGCAGCCCTCCCCTCGCCGCCCTCACCCCCGCCGCCTGCGGGCGGCACCCCCTCTCCCGTCGCCACGAGAGAGGGGAAGGATGGGATAGGCGGTGGCACAAAACGGGCCAGGGCTATCGCCAGGGCGGTTGACTTGTGCTCCCCTCGCCCGCGCACGGGAGAGGGGTCGGGGGTGAGGGCCACTCTCCAGCGCCTCTGTATTACCGCCGATGTCAAGCATCCTTGACACGCAGTCGGTGAGGTGCTACACTCCGCGATGTCAAGTGTCCTTGACATCGGCAACTGAAACGGCACGATGAGGTGAGGAGTCATGCAAGCGCAGATGCACGAACGTGATTCGCGTGACATGAGGAAATGGAACGGGCATATGAATGACGCTGGGCGGTCCTACCTCAAAGAGTTCGGCGGGGCGATGGCTGCCTACGCGGTGGTGCTGTTCGCCGCTATCGCCGTGGTGAACGCCAATCGCACCGCGCCGTGGCGTTACATCGTGGTGGTGCTGCCGGTGATACCGCTCTGCTTCGCGCTGCTGGCCTTCCTGCGCTTCTTCCGGCGTATGGACGAATTCCAGCGCCGCATTCAGCTGGAGGCGCTGGCCTTCTCCTTCGGGGCAACGATGCTTATCACCGCGACCTATACCTTCCTGGAAGCGGCCGGCGCTCCCCGGTTGCCCATGATCTCCGTTGTTCCGGTGATGAGTGTGCTGTGGGGTATTGGCGCGACGTTCGCGATCAGGCGCTACCAGGAATGAAGAACCAGCTGCGCGCCCTGCGCGCGGAGCGCGGCTGGTCGCAGGCCGACCTGGCCGAACGACTGAGCGTATCGCGGCAGACAGTCAACGCGGTGGAAGTTGGCAAGTACGACCCAAGTCTGCCGCTTGCGTTCAAGATCGCCTGGGTCTTTGGGCTGCCGATCGAGACAATCTTCCAGCCGGACCTCCCAGTGGAGGCGTCCGCGCCGGGCCAGGCGTGAGAGCGTGAGCGCGCACCAGTTCAGGCTAGGTGGCCTGGCGGGCGGTGGCCCTCGGATTGAAATCCGGGCCTGGACAGGCTGGCGCCTGGACGAAATCCGCGTCGCGGATTGTGCTCTGCCAGCGTCTGGAATGTTACCAGCCTATCCAGTATACAGTCCGCAGAGCGGACTTCGGACACACGATAGTGTGCCCAGCACGGGATCTCAATCCCGTGCCCATCCACCGGCTACCGCCCGCCAGACTACCGCTTACCCACAAGTCCGGCCGTCGCTCTGTATACTTGCAAGCAGATTGAAGTGAGGCGTTGAGCAGGATTTGACCGATGGCACAGACCCGCACCGCGCAACCAACCCAGGCGCCCCTGCCGCTGGAAGGCCGGCTGGCCGCGCTGCCGGCCGCGCCCGGCTGCTACGTGATGAAGGACGCGAAGGACAAGGTCATCTATGTCGGCAAGGCGAAGGTGCTGCGCGACCGCGTGCGCTCCTACTTCGGCTCGCCGCGCAGTTTGACGCCGAAGACGCGCGAACTCGTCGCGCACATCGCCGACTTCGAAGTCGTCCGCACCGACACCGAGAGCGAGGCGCTGATCCTCGAAAATGAGCTGATCAAGCGCCATCAGCCCAAGTACAACATCATGCTCAAGGACGACAAGACCTATCCCTTCTTGAAAATCACCAGTGGCCCCTGGCCCACCGTCATCAGCACACGGCGGGTGCTGAACGATACCAGGCAAGGTGCGCGGTACTTCGGCCCCTTCGCCGACGCAGGCGCGGCCTACGGCACGCTGAAGGTCTTGCAGCGCACCTTCCCCTACCGCAAGCCAAACGCGCCTTGCCGCGACAAGAAACTCGATGGCACCTGGCCGCGCGCCTGCATGTACTACCACATCGGGCAGTGCCTTGGTCCGTGTATCGGCGCGACAACCCATGCAGAGTACGCGGCGGTGCTGGACGGCGTGGGGCGCTTTCTCAGCGGGCGTAGCGAAGACCTGGTCGCCGAGCGGCGCGCGAAGATGGAGGCCGCCGCCGAAGCGCTCGACTTCGAGTCCGCCGCGCGCCTGCGCGACGAACTGCAAGATCTGGAGCGTGTGACCGAGCGGCAGAAGATCGTCTCGCCCGGCGCAGAGGACGCCGACATCCTGGCCGTGGCGCGCGGCGCGGGCGGCGATGCCTGCGTGCAGGTCAACGAATTACGCAATGGCCGCGTTCTCGGCGTGCAGCATTACCTGATGGACGCGCACATCGAGGACGGCGACGCCGAAATCCTACAAAGTTTCGTGACGCAGCACTACACCGACGCGCCGGAGACGACGATTCCGCCACAATTCCTCCTGCAATACGCCCTGCCCGATGGCGCGGCGATCGCCGAGATGCTGCGCGCCCGGCGGGGCGGGCGGCTGCAATTCATCGTGCCGCAGCGAGGCGCGAAGAAGGGGCTGGTGGAACTGGCGGCAAAGAGCGCGGCAGGGAATCTGGAGCAGGAACGGCTCAAGTGGCTGAACGACGAGCAGAAGACGACGATGGCCCTCAGCGACCTCGCCGCCGCGCTCGACCTGCCCGCCCTGCCGCTGCGAATCGAGTGCTACGACATCTCCCACTCGCAGGGCACCAACCAGGTGGCCGCGATGGTCGTCTTCGAGAACGGCAAGCCGAAGAAGAGCGACTACCGCAAGTTCGCCATCAAGACGGTGGAGGGCAACAACGACTTCGCCTCGCTGCAAGAGGTGCTGCGCCGCCGCTTCACGCGCGCCAAAGAGAGTCTGGCGGCGGTGGAGGTCGCCAGCACGTCCAGCCCCGCCGCCGAGGACGCGCTGGTGCCGCTGGACGCGGTGGATACCGCCGCACCGGAGGCGGCGCAGGCGGCTGATCCCTGGGCCAAACTGCCCGACCTGATCATCATTGACGGCGGCAAGGGGCAACTCAGCGCGTCGCTGGAGACGCTGCGCGAAATGGAAGTCAACCTGCCGACGGTCGGCCTGGCGAAGCAGAACGAGGAAATCTTCCTGCCGGAGAACCCGGTACCGGTGATCCTGCCGCGCGATTCGCAGGCGCTCTTCCTGGTGCAGCGCGTCCGCGACGAGACGCACCGCTTCGCGATCACCTTCCACCGCCAGAAGCGCGGTAAGAGCGCGCTGAAGTCGTCGCTGGACGACCTGCCGGGCGTCGGTCCGAAGCGCAAGAAGGCGCTCTTGCAGCACTTCGGCTCGCCGAAGCGGATTCGCGCCGCGAGCGTCGAAGACCTGATGCAGGTCGAGGGCATCTCGAAGGCGCTGGCGGAGAAAATTCGCGCGGGGCTGTGACGATGCGACGAAAGCAGGTGTGATGGAACCGACAGCGCCACGCAAGCAGGGCGCGAAGCAGGAACTTGCCGCCGCACTCACCAGGCCGGAGTTCCCCCGCGCCGCGTCCTACGATCCCGAATGGATGCTCGAAAACCTGATGGGGCCGAACGCGGTCTGGCTGGCCGAGGCGCTGACGCAGGTCATGGACCTCCGGCCGGGGATGCGTGTGCTGGACATGGGCTGTGGGCGCGCCAGCAGTTCCATCTTCCTGGCGCAAGAGTTCGGCGTGCAGGTCTGGGCGACCGACCTGTGGATCAAGCCCAGCGAGAACTGGGAGCGCATTCGCGCGGCGGGACTACAGGACAGCATCTTTCCGATTCACGCGGAAGCGCACACGCTGCCCTTCGCCGACGACTTCTTCGACGCGGCGGTCAGCATGGACGCCTACCACTACTTCGGCACGGACGACCTCTACCTGGGCTATTACGCCCGCATCGTGAAGGACGGCGGGCAACTCGGCATTGTCGTCCCTGGCTTGCGGCAGGAGTTCAGCGACGGCGTGCCGGAACACCTGGCGCCCTACTGGGAACGAGACTTCTGGAGTTTCCATAGCCCCGCCTGGTGGCGCGACCACTGGCAGCGGACCGGGCCGGTGGAGGTCACGGTCGCGGAC
>DASUBC010000599.1:0-3813 GCA_035763465.1 Thermomicrobiales bacterium | reverse complement strand
ATGCCCCCACGGGCTATCGTCAACCATGTGTGGCACATGGTCGTCGAGCAAGAAGCCGGTGAAGCCGCTGCGCTTCAGCAGGCGGATGATCTCCGCCGGCTTGTAATTTCCCTCGCCGATAAAGCACTCCGCAAAGGACGGCACCGTGCCTTTGACATCCCGGAAGTGGATGTAGAGGATGCGCCCGCGCGGGCCGAAGTGCTCGATCATCGCCCGCACGTTGGCCGCGCCGCCCGGCATCTCTGAGCAGCACCCGAGGCAAAGGTCCAGCCCCCACTGCTCGCCGCCGGGAGTGGCTTCGGCGATCTGCTCGGCCCGCTTGAAGCCCTCTACGTTGCGGAAGAGGCGCGCGACGCCGCCGAGCATCGGCACGGGCGGGTCGTCAGGATGGAGCGCGAGCTGCACGCCGGCTTCTTTGGCGACCGGCAGCACGGCGCGCATGAAATACTCGTAGTTGGCCCACATCTGGTCTTCGTCAACGGTCTGACCGCCGACATCTTCCTTGACCCAGAGCGAGTCCACCTTCTCGTCGCGCTTGGCGACAAAGGCTTGCTGCCCGCCGCCCGCGCTCGACGTCACCAGCGCCATGTCGAACGACGTCACCGCCGCGCCGCCGCGTCCCGGCGTCGTGCGCGACGTGCGCCAGACGGAGTTGGGCATGAAGTGGTAGCCGAGAATTGGAATGCCCGCCTTGCCGACGTTGCGAATGGTGGTGCAATAGTGCGCGATCTGCTCGTCGCGGCCCGACAGCCCGAGCATCGCCTGGTCGTAAAAATGAATCGGCACGTTCTCGATCGCCTCGAAGCGCAGCCCGTGCGCCTCGGTCTGCTGACGCAGCGCGACAATGTCCTCGTAGGCCCAGTACCCGCCTTTGTCGGGGAGTTGCGGCGTGTTCATCTGCACGCCCGGCACGCCGATCTGTGCCGCGAACAGGAGTTTCTCCTCCGTCAGCTCGTTGAACTGCCCGATCGCGATGCGCATTCCGAGCGCCTGGTCCGCTGCCATCCTGTTCCCTCCCTCGTCTGCCGTCCACCGCCTGCTTGTTCAGCAGGCGAACCTTACCAGATTTTGCCCGCCGCGTTATGCGCCGGTCGCCACGCTGGATCGTTCTCCCAGCCGCACACCGAAGTTGAGCGCGGCCAGCCAGCGGGCGCAGAGCGCGGTCCAGGCGCCGACCTGCGGGTCGTCGGTCGCCAGCCCCAGTCCATGCTGTCCGTGTGGGAAGACATGCAGCGCGAACGGCACTCCACAGCGCCCCAGCGCGCTGGCGAAGAGCAAACTATTCTCCACCGGCACGCTCGCGTCGTCGGCGGTATGCCAGAGAAAGGCGGGCGGCGTCTGTGGCGTCACCTGCCGTTCCAACGACAGTTGCTCGCGCAGGGCGGCGGGCGCGTCCTGACCGAGCAGGTTGTCGAGCGAACCCTGGTGGCGCTGCTCACCAAAGGTGATGACCGGATAGCAGAGAATCAGCGCGTCGGGACGAGCATTTTCTCGCTCGATCGGGTCGGCGGCCTGCGCGTCGCCCGCGTCGAAGTGCGTGCCAGCGGTTGCAGCCACGTGCCCACCGGCCGAGAAACCGAGAATCGCCACGCGGTCGGGCCGGACCCGCCACTCCGCCGCCCGTCTTCGCACCAGCCGGATCGCCCGCTGCGCGTCGCGCAGCGGCAGCGGGTGCCGGTGCGGCGCGACCCGATATTCCAGCACGAACGCCGCTAGCCCCAGCCCGGTCAGCCAGCGCGCGACCGGCTCCGCCTCGTGTGGCGCGTGTCGCGCGTAGCCGCCACCAGGACAGACAACCACCGCCCCGGCCGGCGTCGCGCCGCCCGGCAGATACGGCGTCAGCCGTGGCGCGCTCGTGGTATCCGACTGGTCCGGCCACAGCGCCAGCGTCGGTAAGACCATTGGTTCAGCCGCCATACCTCTTCTCCCTTCCTCTCGCTCACCAGCCGATCTTCCTACCTTCCGCGCGTACGGTATCATGCCCGCGACAGCGCACCAGCGTCAACAGGGGACGGTTTAACGCAGAGGATGCGGAGAGAAAACGCGAGGGGAACGGCAGCGATGCGAGGTGGCTGGTTGCTGACCGACCACGCTGGTATCAGTATTCTCAATCAATCTTTGCGCCCTCGGCGTTGAATCGTCTCCCTTGGGAAACGGCGCTCGCGTGCGGTGCGTAAACTCAAGTAGCAGGGGACAGCACGCAATACTAGTGGAGGCGGGATGACGAGTGAGCGCGAGCGGCTGCGTACCGGCGCGGCGGCCTGGCAACGCTGGGGACCATATCTTGCCGAGCGCGCCTGGGGGACCGTCCGCGAAGATTACAGCGCCTACGGCACAGCCTGGGACTACTTCCCACACGATCAGGCGCGCAGCCGGGCCTATCGGTGGAACGAAGATGGCCTGGCCGGTATCTCCGATGATAAGGGCCGGGTCTGTTTCGCGCTGGCGCTCTGGAACGGCGCCGATCCAATTCTCAAAGAACGGCTCTTTGGTCTGACCGGACCCGAAGGCAACCACGGCGAGGACGTCAAGGAGTGTTACTACTACCTCGATTCAACCCCGACGCACTCCTATATGCGGATGCTCTACAAGTACCCGCAGCGCGCCTTCCCATACGCCGAGCTGGCGGCGGAGAACCGGCGGCGCGGCCGGCAGGAGCCGGAGTACGAGCTGTTCGATACCGGCATCTTCGCGGAGGACCGCTACTTCGATATCGTTGTGGAATATGCCAAGGCTGGGCCGGACGACATCCTGATCCGCATCAGCGCGACGAATCGCGGCCCGGACCCCGCCGACCTGCATCTGCTACCGACGCTCTGGTTCCGCAACACCTGGAGTTGGGGCAACGTAGCGCGACCGCCCGGTTTGACGGCGACAGCGATTCCGGCGGCGGATGGCGGTTCTGTCCCCGTGCTGGCCGGCGACCATCCGCTGATTGGCGGGCACCTGCTGCTCTGTGAGGGCGCGGACGACGTGCTCTTTACCGAGAACGAGACCAACTTCGCGCGCCTCTATGGAGCGTCGAACGGCACGCCCTATGTCAAAGACGCCTTCGACCGCTATGTGGCGCAAGGGGAGCGCGCTGCCGTCAATCCCACGCGGCGGGGCACCAAGGCGGCGGCGCACTACGCGCGCCGGCTCGCGCCGGGCGAGACCTGGACCGTCCGGCTGCGCTTCTATGTGCAGGCAGGTAAGACGGTGATCGGTGACGCCATGCCCGCGCTGCCGGTCGCGAGCGACGGCGCGCTGTCGGCCAGCGCCAGGCAACTGCTGGTAGGTCTGCCCGCAGCGCCGTTCGGCGACTTCGCGGATGTGTTCGCCCAACGCCAGTATGAGGCCGACGAGTTTTACGCCGCGCTCCTGCCCGCCGCTGCTGCTGAGACACAGGCGATCTTCCGGCAGGCGCTGGCGGGGATGCTGTGGAGCAAGCAGTTTTACTACTACGTCGTCGAGCGCTGGCTCGACGGCGATCCCGGCCAGCCGTCGCCGCCACGCGAGCGGCGGCGCGGCCGGAACCGCGAGTGGTGGCACCTCTACAACGAGCGCGTCATGTCCATGCCCGATAAGTGGGAATATCCCTGGTACGCCGCCTGGGATCTCGCCTTCCACTGTCTGCCGCTCGCGCTGGTGGACCCTGAGTTCGCCAAGAGCCAGATCGATCTGCTCCTGCGCGAGTGGTATCAGCACCCGAACGGCCAGGTGCCGGCCTACGAATGGGCCTTCGGCGATGTCAATCCGCCGGTGCTCGCCTGGGCCGCCTGGCGCATCTATCAGATCGAGCAGGAATATCACGGCCACGCCGACCGCGCCTTC
>DASUBC010000598.1:0-6944 GCA_035763465.1 Thermomicrobiales bacterium | reverse complement strand
GCTGGCGACAACGTCACGCCAGCCATCCGCGAGGGCGGGTAAAGCAGCATCTTCGACGGCCAGCAATAAATCGAGGTCGCTATATTCGTCGCCCGCGCCCTGCGCCACGCTGCCGATCAGCCAGGCGGCCAGCACGCGCGGGTCAGCCGCAAGCGCGGCCAGGAGGCGCGCGAGCAACTCCCGCTGCGGGCGCGGCAGCGGCGGCACGCCCGCCGGCGGCGCGGCCATCAGACGCGCCGGAACTTCTGGAAGCGGTTGTGCGTGGTCACCTCACCGATGTAGAGGTCGCCGTGCGAATCTACCCAGCCGCTATGCGGCGAGGCGGCGAACTGGCCCTGCGCGCTCCCCTTCTCGCCCCAGCGCGACAGCACCTCGGCATCGAGAGTCATGATCGTCACGCGGCCATTGCCCTCGATGATGAAGACGACCTGGTCGGGGTCAATATAGACGTCCTGCGGCTGGCCCAGGTCGCCCCACTCGCCGGTATACTCGCCCGCACGCGTGAAGTGCTGCACGCGGCCATTCTGCCGGTCTACCACCAGCACGCGGTCGCGCGGGTCCACGATCACACTATGCACCGGCCAGCCGAACTGGCCCGGCCCCGTGCCCTGCTCGCCCCAGGAGTTGAGCAGCGTGCCGTCCGCACTGAAGCGGTGGACGCGGTGCTGACCGTAGCCATCGGAGACGAAGAGTTCGCCGCGCGTGTCCACAAAGGCGCGTGTCGGCTCATTAAATGGCTTGCCGGGCGCGCCCGGCCGCCCCGGCGTGCCCCACGTCCGCAGCAGCTTGCCGTCGAGCGTCCATTGCGTGACCGTGTGCGTATCGCGGTCGGTGCAGAAGACCGTCTGGTCCGGCCCGATCCAGATACCGTGCGGGTGACGAAACGCGCCCTCGCCCCACCGCGCCACCAGTGAGCCGTCCGGCTCGAAGACCCGCACACCCGGATCAGGCTCACGCTGGAAGACATACACGCGGTCTTGCGCGTCGCACGCAATCATCGAAACCAATCCGAACGCGGGCACTCCTCGCGGTCCCCGCCCCCAGTCCGGCTCGACCTGATAGCGATAGTCGCCGTCGCCGTAGATAGGTGTTGGCATGGTCGCTGCGCTCCTTTGTCGCGCGTTGCAGGTTACAGGTTGACAGGTTGCAGGTTTCTCAGACCAGCACCGGCACTTGGCTACAGAAACCTGTAACTTGCGAACCTGCAACCTGCAACCCGCCGCTTAGAACCCCGCCCGTATATCACACACATTCGTCAGCGGCTCGCCCGCGACGAAGCGGCGGATATTCTCCGTGGTGATGTCCCAGACGCGCTCGCTTGTCTGGCGCGAGGCGGCCGAGCAGTGCGGCGTGATCAGTAGGTTCGGCGCATCCCAGAGCGGATTGTCGGCTGGGAGCGGTTCGGTCGCCGTCACGTCAAGGCCCGCGCCGGCCAGTTTGCCTGATTGGAGCGCGGCGATCAGCGCCGGTTCGTCCACGATGCGCCCGCGCGAGACAACCACCAGATAGGCGTCCTGCGGCAGCAAGCGGATGCGCCGCGCGTCAATCATGCCGCGCGTCTCGGCTGTTTGCGGCGTAGCGATGACCAGCACCTCGGCCTGGCGCAGTGCCTCGTCGAGCCGGTCGAGCGGCCAGATCGCCTCCACGCCGTCCGGCGCGGGACCGGGCTTGATGTCCACTCCGAGCACACGCATCTCGAACGCGACCGCGCGCTTCGCAATCGCCCGCCCGATATTCCCCATACCGACGACGACCATCGTCGCGCCAGTGAGTTCGCGCATCGTGGCAAGCCGGCCCCGCGCCGGCCAGCGATGTTCGCGCTGGTCCTCCAGATGATCGGGCAGGCGGCGCGTCAACGCCAGCAGCAGCCCGAACATATGCTCCGCGATGGCCGGGGCGTGCCCGCCCCGCGTGTTCGTCACGGTCACGTCGCTGGCGACCAGTTCGGGAATGGCCGCCATTGTTTCGATGCCCGCGCCGTTCGAATGGACCCAGCGCAGGCGCGGCCCCGCCCCCAGAAACGCCTCGCGGTCAATTCGGCCGATGTAGGCGTCGGCGCCCTCGACCTCGTCAACCTGCGCCGCCGGTTCAGTCGCCAGCGCGAACTTCACCTCGGGATGCGCCGCCTGCCACTGCGCCAGAATCTCCTCGCCAGGGTTGACGCTCACGACGATTTTCATCGCTACCCCCTGTTGGCAGGGTCGCAGGTCTGAAAGTCGAGGGTCGAAAGTCTCTCCAGTCAGCACTGCGGCGTGTCTACGAACGCCGATTGTCAGGAAGCCACCGCCTTATCAGGAGAGACCTTCGACTTGCGACCTTTGACCTTCGCCCCCCGTTCGCTAAATGGTCTCCTTGATCTCCTCCTGCTTGGTCGCGCCGCGGAACTTCGCGATGGAGTGACGGTAGCCTTCGGTGAGAGCGCGGGCGTCGGAGTAGAAAAGAATGAAGCGCGAACCTTTGCTCATCCAGTGGTCCACGATGCGCTCTTCGAACCAGTGACCGCCCGCCGGTAGGCCGTGCTTGTCGGCTGTGGCGATGATGTGCTCGACAGCCTCGGTGAACTTCGGATGGTCGTACTGATCCGGCACACCGAGCGAAATGGAGAGGTCGTTCGGGCCGATGAAGATCGCGTCAATCCCCGGCACGTTGAGGATGGCTTCAAGATTCTCGATCGCGGGCGCCGACTCAATGCCGATGATGACCACGACGTTGGCGTTGCGCTCCTTCAGATACTGCTCAGACGCGGGGCTGGGATACGTGCCGAGGTCGCGCGCCTGGATGTGGAGCGCGCCCTTCAACGGGCGCATTCGTGCGGCGTGGACGACAGCGTGAACCTCCTCCGCCGACTCGCAGTACGGCACCAGCACGCCGTGGAAGCCGGCGTCGAGACCCTTGATCGCCTCGCTCGGCTCGGTCGTCGGGACGCGAATAATCGGGCAGATGCCTTCGTTCTGGAACGCCGCCGCCAGGTCGGCCGCCTCGCCACGGCTGGTCGGCGAGTGCTCGGTGTCAACAATCACGTAGTCGAAGCCGATGCGGCCGTAGACCCCGGCCCAGCGCGGGTTGCGGACGAAACTCGTCATCGTGCCGATGACCCGCTCGCCGTTCCGCATCTTTGCTCGCAGTTGTGCGCCGTTCACGACCCCCTCCCTTGCTACCAGGCCGCCCACGCGGGCCGACCATCATGGGTCGAAGGTCGAAGGTCAAAGGTCGAAAGTCCCTTCCATCAGGCTATGCGCTTGACTCCCAGCGACCTTCGACTTTCGACTTTCCGACCTTCGACCATTCTATCGCCAATCCCCTCGCTCCACCGCCCGCGTGCCCGGCAGACCATCGAACAGGCCGGCCGCGCCGCGGGGGCGCCAGAGGGGCACGCTGCTGGCGGACAGGCCGCCCGGCGCGTCATCGAGCGTCACCGTGCGCTCGCTCTCGGCCGCGTCGAGGCCGCGCAGGACAATCAGCATATTTTGCACGGTCTGCGCGATTGTGCCGACGACCGGTTCGCCATGCCTGACCGCGTCGTAGAAGTTGTAGAACTCGTTGTAGTAGCCGCCATCAATGCCGTCGAACGTATGGGTTTCCACTGTGCCGTCCGGCCGGTAGAGCGCGACGCGGCGGTTCGCCAGCGCCAGCACCGCGTCGGCGCCATAAAGTCGCATCTCGTTCGGCTCCGGCGGCACAGGCAGTTCGGGATAGAGCGCGGTGTAATTGCCGGCCGCGCCGCTGGCAAATTGCAGGTTCAGCGTCAGGTCGCAGGGCGCGTCGAGGGTGGTGTTCGCGTCCTGGATTTCGGCTGCGACCTGCCGCACATCGCCGCAGAGCAGCCGGATTTGCGCGATGTGATGTACGCCGCCGTCGAGATGCGCGCCGCCACGGTAGCCGGGGCGCTGCCGCCAGGGTGTGCTGGAGAAGCGGCCGGGCGCCGGCACCAGCCGGCTGACGATGCGCCAGGACATGAAGTGCAGCCGTCCGAGCGCGCCCGCGTCGAGCAGCGACCGCGCCAGCCGCAGGTCGTCGCGGTAGAAGAAGTTCTCGGCGATCAGGATGACCTGCCGGGGAAACTCAGCGGCCAGTTGCAGGAACTGCCGGGCTTCCGCCTCGTCTACACCGGCCGGCTTCTCGCAAAAGACGTGCTTGCCCGCCGCCAGCGCGTCGCGCGTGGCCGGGTAGTTGAGCGGAATCGGCAGCGAAATCAGCACCGCCTCCACGTCGTCCCGCTGCAGGAGGGCGTGGTAATCGGCGAAGTAGCGGTCCAGCGACACACCGCTGTAGGCCGCGAAGCGCTCGGCGTTCGCCCGGCCATCGTTGGCGAACGCCACGATCTGAAAACGTTCCGGCAGTTGCTTCAGCGCCGGCCAGTGCAGTTGCTCCACTGCCAGCCCGGTGCCGATGATGCCCAGCCGGATTGGGCGTGGCGCGGTCTCAGTCGTCAAATGTCCGTCCTCCCTAGTCGTGAGTCGTGAGAGTGTGAGTCGTGAGTTGCTTCGGGATGGCGCCGCGCCAGCAGCCTAGCACCGTGCTGACCTGAACTCTCTCACGACTCACGCCTCACGCTCTCAGCCCTGCAACAGCGATTGACCGCCGTCAATCAAGACTTCCGCGCCGGTGATGTGCCGGCCACTGTCGGATACCAGAAAGAGGACGATGTCGGCCACTTCGGCCGGCGTCGCGCGGCGACCGTCGAGCGGCGGGAAGCGCTCGGGCAGTTTCACGCCGTAAGTGACGCGGTCGAGATTGCGGCGATAGGTGCGCTCGCCGAGGTTCGTTGTCACGCCGCCCGGCAGAATCGTATTGACCCGGATGTTCCAGCGCGCCAGTTCGAGCGCCGCCATCTTGGCGAAGACGGCTTGCCCGGCCTTCGACGTGGAATAGGCCGAGTACCCCGGTAGCGAGAAGGTCGTATTGCCATTCACCGAGGCGGTGATGACGATTGCGCCGCCGCCAGCGTCACGCAGGTGGGGAATCGCGTGCTTGACGGTCAGAAAGGTGCCGGTGAGATTCGTCTCGATGGTGGCGTGCCACTCGTCCAGCGTCATCTCGTCAATCGGCGTCTGCATCCCGTTGATGCCGGCGTTGGCGAAGACGATATGCAGCCCGCCGAACTGCTTGACCGTCTGGGCGACGGCGGCGCTGACCGCCGCTTCGTCCCCGACATCGGCCGTCAGCGCGATCGCCCGCCCGCCCGACGCCACAATCTGCTCGGCCACGGCTCGCGCCGGTTCAGCCCGCAGGTCTACGACGGCAACCGCCGCGCCCGCGTGTGCCAGCGTATAGCAGGCGCCTTCGCCGATGCCCGACCCACCGCCGGTAACGAGGGCGACTTTGCCCTGGAGGGATGCGCTCACCGCCCTGCTCCTTCTCGCGCCGGCACGCGCGGTGTGCCGGCCTACTCCTCTCGGCCATATCAGCCGCGCACGTATTGCCGGAGCAGTCTATCTGGCTGGTGGGCACTGTCAAGCTGGTAGGCTGGCGGATATGAGCTCACCACTGGTGGCTTGCTGGTGGTGGCCCCGGATTGAAATCCGGGCCTGGGCAGTCTGGCGCCTAACGAAGTCCGCGCGGCGGACTGGCTACCGGAGGTGTCGGCAACATTCCCCGCGACGGTGGATCACAATCCGCGAAGCGGATTTCGTTCACGCGGAGCGTGCTCAGGCCCGGATTGAAATCCGGGACCCCTCCAACCAGCCACCGCCTATCATCTTATTCATCTGGGGCACCCTCGGCAGCACCGCATCCGCCCACCACCGCCTACACCTCCTTAAGGTATTCCCGAATCGCCAGCGCGGCGGTCGCGCCTTCGCCGGCCGCGCTGGCGGCCTGCTTGGTGCTGCCCCGGCGCACATCGCCGGCGGCGAAAATGCCGCGCATACTCGTCGCCAGCGTCAGGTCGGTGACGAGAAAGCCGTACTGATCGCGCGTGATTTCGTCCGGCACCCAGCCGGTATTCGGCGAGAGGCCGATGAAGACGAAGAGGCCGGCGGGATGCAGTTCCTCGGTTGCGCCACTCGCGCGGTCGCGTACCGTGAGTCCGGTCAACTTGCCGTCACCCGCCACCGCCTCGACCGCTGTGTTGTAGCGCACAGTGATCTTCGGATTCTGCTCGACCTTGTCAATCACGATCTTGCTGGCGGTCAGCGCCGCGCCGCGCACGAGCATGGTCACGTTCGAGGCGAAGCGGGTCAGGAAGAGGCTTTCTTCGCCCGCGCTATTGCCACCGCCGATGACGGCGAGTGCCTGGCCCTTGTAAAACGGCCCGTCGCAGGTGGCACAGTAATGGATGCCCGCGCCAATGAGGTCGTCCTCGCCCAGCACGCCGAGGCGGCGATAGGTCGAACCGGTCGCGATCAGCACCGCCCGCGCGCCATACTCGCGACCATCGGCGGTGGTGACGTAGCGCGACTCGCCCTCCGCGCGCAGACCAGTCACCTCCTGCGCCTGGAGCAGTTCGACGCCGAAGCGTCGCGCCTGCTCCGCCAGCCGGTCGGCGAAGTCGCCGCCGCCGACGCCATCGGGGAAGCCGGGGAAATTGTCGAGCCGTTCGGTGACACCGGCCTGGCCGCCCAAGCCGCTCCGCTCAATCACCAGGACATCCAGCCCTTCGCGCGCGGCATAGAGCGCGGCTGTCAGCGCCGCCGGGCCGCCGCCAACCGCGATCAGGTCGTAGTACGCCATGCTGGCCTGCGTTTGTAGCCCCAGTTTCGTTGCCAGTTCGGCGTTGCTCGGCTCGACCAGTAGACTGCCATCGGCGAACACAATCGTCGGGATAATCCGCTTCCCCTCGTTCGCCTGCTCCACGAGCGCCAGCCCATCGGCGTCCTGCTCGACATCAACCCAGTGGTAATGAACCCGCTGCTCGCCCAGAAACTTCTTCGCGCGCTTGCAATCGCTGCACCACGTCGCCCCGTAGACGGTCAGATTAGTGGGCGCCATACAGTCCTCCTTCG
>DASUBC010000597.1:0-3551 GCA_035763465.1 Thermomicrobiales bacterium | reverse complement strand
GCGCCGAGCGCGCCGCCGATGACGATGGAGATGGCGGCGGCGGCGAAGCCGATGATCAGCGAGACGCGCCCGGCATAGAGCGTGCGCGCGAAGGTGTCGCGGCCGGTGCGGTCGGTGCCGAACCAGTGCGTCAGCGTCGGCCCCTGGTTGCGCGCGAGCAGGTCCACCTTGTTGGGGGAGACGCGCGCGACGATGGGGGCGAAGACGGCGAGGAAGATGAACAGGCCGACGATGACCATCCCAATCACCGCCAGTTTGTGCCGCCGGAAGCGGCGCAGCGCCTGGCGTGTCGGCGAGACGACCTCGCCCCGGCGCTCCAGGCGCCGGGGGGTGACGGTCAACGCGCCGGCGGTGGCGGGCGCTTCCAGTTGGGTGTTGATGGTTGGCTCATCCATAGCGAATCCTCGGGTCAATCACGGCATAGGCCAGGTCGGTCAGCAGGTTCGCCAGGAGGATGACGACGGCCAGGATGAAGGTCAGGCCCATAATCAGCGGGTAGTCGCGTCCGTCAATGCCGTCGAGGTAGAGGCTGCCCATGCCCGGCCAGGAGAAGATGGACTCGATGAAGACCGCGCCGCCGATGAGACCCGGCACGCTCGCGCCGATAATCGTGGCGACCGGCAGCAGCGCGTTGCGGAGGGCGTGGTAGCCGACCACGATGCGTGGGGCCAGCCCCTTCGCCTGCGCGGTGCGGACGTAATCCTGCCCCAGCACTTCCAGCATCGCCGCGCGCGTGTAGCGCATGAAGTAGCCGATGTTGAAGAGCGAGAGCAGGATGGCGGGCAAGAGCAGGTGATGGAGGCGGTCCCAGAACGAGAAGGGCACGCCGGGGGTGGAGAAGCCGCCCGCCGGGAACCAGTGCAGTTTCAGCGAGAAGATGTAGAGGCCGAGCAGCCCCGCGAAGAACGCGGGGAGCGAGAGGCCGAGGAAGGCGAAGACGGTCAGCGCGAAGTCCAGAATGGAGTACTGGCGGATGGCGGAGAGGACGCCCAGCGTGACGCCGATGGCAATCGCGATAACCAGCCCCGACCCCATCAGCATCAGCGTGGGGCCGAGCCGCTGGGCGATGGCGCGGGCCACCGGCTGCCCGTCCTTGATGCGGTAGCCGAGGTCGCCGCGCGCCAGTTCGCGCAGCCAGTAGAGGTAGCGGATGGGCGCGGGGCGGTCCAGCCCCAGTTCGTGCCGCAGCGCCGCCCGCTGGTCCGCCGTGAGCACCTGGTCGGGTTGCAGGTAGGCGTCGAGCGGGTCGCCCGGCGTGAGTTGCAGCAGGCCGAAGATGATCGCGGTAATCGCGATCAGAATCGGCACGCTGATGATGAGGCGGCGTTGGATGTAGCGTCCCATGGCGTTATCCGTGCGTTACAGCCCTCACCCCCCAGCCCGCGACCCACCTGCGGTGGGTACCCCGCCGTGCGCGGGCGCGGCGCCGCTGCGGTGGGCTGGCGGTTGAAACCGCGCCTGAATGGCACACTGCGGTGTGCCACGAAACCCGCCTGCGCGGGTTAGGTTCGCGAGCATACCGGGGCTGGCAACTGCTGGCCTGGTTGACCAGCCCTAGTCCGCGCAGGCGGACTTCGTGGCCGTGAGGCCATTCAGGCGCGGTTTCAACCGCCGGCTACCCCCTCCACACTACCGCGCCCTTCCGCCGCCACCGCGCCGACCCACTCGTCACTCGTCACTCAGCTCACTTCCCAACCACCCACAACTCCGCCTGGTCGTAGTACCGGCCGCTGCCGGCGGAGGGGGTGTAGAGGAAGTTCTGCATCTTCTTCGAGACCGCGCCGAAGCGGGTCGTGACCCACATGAAGGCCCAGGGCACGTCCTGGCTCAGCAACTTGTCGGCGTCCTGGTAGTCGGCGGCGCGCTTGGCCTGGTCGGGTTCGGCGCGGCCAGCCAGGTAGTCTTTGTCCACCTGCGGGTTGCTGTAGAAGCCCCAGTTGCCCCCGGCGGGCGGCGTGGCGTCGGAGAGGAAGTAGATGCTGGTGACGTCGGGGTCCACGCCGTTGGCCGCGCCCGCGTAGTACAGCGTCCAGGTGCCGGCGGTCCGCAGGCTGTTGAAGGTCGGCACGTCCACCGCGCGAATCTTGATGGTGATGCCGACATCGCCGAGTTGCTGCTGCATCGTGACCAGGATGTCCTGCGAGACCTGGTCGGCGTAGTAGGTCAGCACCTCGATGGGATCGCCCTTGATGCTGTCCCAGTTGGCGTCTTTCAGCAGTTGCTTGGCCTTGTTGACGTCCTGCTTGTACTGCGTGGCGTCGGGCGAGACGTAGGCTTGCTGGTCGAACGGGCCGTTGACGACGACCGCCGCGCCCTTGAAGAGCTGGTCTACGATGGCCTTGCGGTCAATGGCGTACATGAACGCCTGGCGCACCTTGACGTCCTGGAAGCGCTTGTCCTTCAGGGTGAATTGCAGGTAGTTGACCACCTGCGAGGGGCCGGGCAGCACGGTGAGGGTCGCGTCTTTCGACGCCACCTGCGACTCGTCGAGCGTGACGTAGGTGAACTGGCTCTCGCCCTTCTGGAGGGCGATCAGCGCGGTGCCCGCTTCCTTGAAGTAGCGGTTGATCAGTTTGTCGAGTTTCGGGGCGCCGCGCCAGTACTTGTCGTTGGGCAGCAGTTCGACGTACTGGTCGGTGACGTACTTGCTCCACTTGAACGGGCCGGTGCCGACCGGGCTGGTCTGCCACCAGGTGTGCTTGACCAGGTCTTTCGGCGCGATGTTGCCGATGGCGTGCTTCGGCAGCATGAAGACGTAGGTCATCGCGTCGAGGATGGCGACGTTCGGCTTGCTCAGGTTCAACACCAGCGTATTGGCGTCGGGCGTGTCCATAGACTGGATGTCGGCGAACTTCGGCCGGTAGGGGCTGGCGCTGTCGGCGTTCTGGAAGAGTTCGACCGAGAACTTGGCGTCGTCCGAGGTGAAGGGCTGGCCGTCGTGCCAGGTGATGCCCTTCCGCAGGTGGAAGGTGATCTTCTTGGCGTCGGACGAGACTTCCCACGACTCGGCGTTCTCGCCCTGGAGTTTGGTGAACTTCACGTCGTAGACGAGCAGTTTGGAGAAATACTTCTCCATCCACATGTAGCCCGCGCCCGCCGTAATGACATTGAAGCCCTGCGGGTTGCCGCCCGGCCCCACGTCGAAGCCGCCGGTCATCGTGCCGCCACCGCCGCCCGGCCCACCCGCCGCCGGCGACGCCGAGGCGGACGAGGTCGCCGCGCTGGACGACGACGCGGCGCTGGTGGTGGCCGCGGCGGATGTGCTGGCCGCGCTGGTGGTGGCCGCGCTGGTGCTGGCGGCCGACGAGGCGGCGCTGGTGGTGCTGGCCGCGCTGCTGGTGGTGGCCGCGCCGGCGGCGGAAGTCGAGGCGCTGGTCGTCTTCGCCGTCGTGGTGGCGGCGGGCGCGGTCGTCGCGGTCGCGGCCGTGCTGCCGCAGGCGGCGAGCAGGGCGCTGCCAGCGGCGAGGGCCGCCCCCCGCAGGAAGTTGCGCCGGGAAAGGATGGTCTGCGCGCGGTCGTCGGTCATCGTTCCTCCTCGCTGCTAGGTGGTC
>DASUBC010000596.1:0-4967 GCA_035763465.1 Thermomicrobiales bacterium | reverse complement strand
GCGGCGCGGGGTGTGTGCGTACGCGCCGATCATCCCTGCTCGGCGTCATCGGATTCCTGCGCGTCGTTCTCGGCGTCGTCCTCGGCGAGAATGCGATAGAGCGACCGCCGGGTGTCGTTGAGGAGTTTGCGGGCCGCCGCGATCTGCCTGGCGCTGCCACTGTGCAACACCTGCGTCGCCGCCGCGCCAATTTGCATCACCAGCCCGCTAACCTCGCGCGCCTCGTCATGCACACTGCCGGCAATCGCCTCCCAGGGGGCGGCGATCTCCTCGCCGTGCGCTTCCACGTACGCGCGACCCGCGTCGGTGAGATGGAAAGTGCGTTTCCCGTCAGCTTCTTCGGCGCGCACCAGCCCCTCGTCTTCGAGTTGTTGCAACGCGGGATAGACCGAGCCGGGGCTGGGCCGCCAGGCGCCGTGGCTGCGCTGGGAAAGTTCCTGGATGATCTGATAGCCGTTGTATGGTTCCTCGGCGAGCAGCGCCAGGATGCCGGCGCGAACATCGCCTCGCTTGGCGCGTGGTCCCGAGCCGAACGGCCCACCAGGCCCGCCGAAGGGAAACCGAAATGGCTGCCGGCCGCCGAAGGGATTGCCGCCAAACGGATTGCCACCAAACGGGTTGCCGTGCTGGTGCGCCGTATGATCAAACGGCCCCTGGCGCGGGTCATCGGCGCGCTCGAACGGCCCACCACGCCGGCCGGGACCGGCCATAGCCAGCCGCGTGACGCCGAACAGCGCCAGTGGGAGGACGTGACGCAGCGGAGTTGGCCCGCGCCGGCCCCGGCGCAGCGCCAGGCGGGCGACTCCGAACGCCGCCAGCGGCGCGACCACTTGAAGCGGTGATGGACGACGCCAGGCGGCACCCCACGGCAGTTCCATTGTTCCGGTTGCAGACATCGTTGGCTCCTTTCATGCTTACGTTCAGCGGTCGAACCGCTCTCGATACAGTAAAGATATATCGCGATAGATTCGTTGTCAAGTCTCTTGCTGGGCAATTTCCGCGTACTTGCCAAAATTGGTTCCGTCCGCGATAAGGTGGTGGAAAGAGGTTGCGTCACGATGCACGGGCACGAGCAACGCGCCACCGGGCCGGCGCCCGAACAAACGACTTTCGCGCTTTACGACCTGCGCGTGACAGTCATCGCCATTGAAGGGCGGGCGGTCTGTGGGCTGGCGGTCGGCGATTACTTCGAGGTGACGGAGAGCAGCCGGGTGCGGATTCCGCCCGGCAAGCACTTCTGTCTCTACGCCCTCAGCGCCGTACTGCCGCTGCTGCCGGCGAAGCAACGCGCGCTGGCGGACGCCGACTGGCTCGCGCGCGATAACCTCGTCGCCTGCCCGGACCCCGAGGAGAGATTGATCATGCGGATCGAGCGCATCGCCCGGCGCGAGTTGCGCGCGGACGACCTGACATGACCGCGCGCTCTGTCGAACGCCTCAGTGTCGCCTTTCAGAGCGACAAGTCGCCGCAAGACTACGCGGAACTCGGCGCGCTCGTGGAGGACTACGGCTTCGGCACGGTCAGCGTCTACAGCGACCTGCTCTTCCAGCCACCGCTGCCGGCGCTGCTGCACATCGCGGGCGCAACCCGGCGCATCCGGCTCGGCCCGGCCTGCCTCAATCCCTATACCCTGCACCCGGTGGAAATCGCCGGACAGATCGCCGCGCTCGATGCGGCGGCGGATGGCCGCGCCTATCTTGGGCTGGCGCGCGGCGCCTGGCTCGACTCCCTCGGCATCGCCGACCCGCGCCCGCTGACGACGCTGCGCGAAACGATCGCCGTGGTCTATCACCTGCTCCGGGGTGAACGCGCGCCCTTCACCGGCCAGGTCTTCCAGCTCGCCGCGCACCACGCGCTGCAATACCCCGTGCGGCGTGCCGACGTGCCGCTGCTGATCGGAGCCTGGGGGGCGCGACTAGCCGGGCTGGCGGGCGCGACCGCCGCTGAAGTGAAAGTCGGCGGCTCGGCCAATCCGGCGCTGATCGACGTCATGCGCGCGGCCATCGCCAGGGGCGAAGCTGTGGCCGGGCGTCCGGCCGATTCCGTTGGCATCGTGCTGGGCGCGGTCACGGTGGTGGACGAGGATGGCGCGCGGGCACGCGAGCTGGCCCGCCAGGAAGTCGCGCGCTACCTACCGGTCGTCGCCGCACTCGATCGTACTGTCACGATCGAAACTGCGCTTCTGGAGCGCCTTGACGAGTGCGTGCGCGCGGGTGACCTCCACGCGGCGGGCGCGCTGATTGGCGATGACCTGCTCGATCGGTTCGCATTCGCCGGCACACCGGAGCAAATCATCCGGCAAACCGAAGCGATTCTCGCGGCCGGCGCGGCGCGTGTGGAATTCGGCACGCCGCATGGTCTCAGCAGCCGCGAGGGTCTGCGGCTACTTGGCGCGCGCGTGCTGCCCGCGTTCCGGTGAGCCTAACTATTCACCAGATTGGATACCACCTTCAAGAAAGTCGAGAATCGCGGCGTTGACCTCGTCGGCCGCTTCGAGCTGCGGCAGATGCGCGACCTCCGGCAGCAGGCGTAGACAGGCGTTCGGCAGCCCATCCGCCAGCACCTGGGCACGCTTCGGCGGGATGAGCGTGTCCTGCTCGCCGTGGATAACGAGCGTGGGCGCGGCAATTTCGGACAGGTGCGCGGTGAGGTCGTGGCTGGCGATTGCGCCCTGCTGGCGCATATATCCTTCCAGCGTCAGCCGGTTGCCTTGCGCCAGATTCGCCAACGCCGCGATCTCCGCCGGATGCCGCTCTGCCCATCCCGGTGCGCTGAGTTCCGCGTAGGCCGCGCGCATCCGCGCCACCGGATCGGCGGTCCAGTGCTCGGGCGGCTGGCGGTAGAAGTCGAGCACGCGCGGCGACCAGCCGCCGGCCGTCGCGGCGATTAGCACGAGCCGGTTGACGAGCGCGGGCGCGTCCAGGGCCAGATGCAGCGCAATCATCGCGCCCATTGAGTGCCCGATGATCCGCGCCTGCTTGATCCGGAGGGCGGTCAGGAAATCGGCCGCGTCCTGGCCAAGTTCGGCCATGGTGTAGGGCACGGGCTCCGGGTCACTCTCGCCGGCATCGCGATTATCCATCGTGATCACGCGGAAGAAGGGCGCGAGCGTCGTCACCAGTGGCCGCCACGAGGTGCGTGCCCAGCCCCGGCCCGCCAGCAGCAGCACCGCCGGTCCGGCGCCGGTCTCGTCGTACCAGATCGTCCGGCGCTGGCGCGTCGCGATCCGGCTCACTGGCGCAGCCGGTAGGTATAGGTTTCACGGTCGTACGTGACGAGGTCTTTGCCTTCGCGCGCCAGCACGCTGTTGACATCTTTGCGGGTCAGCGGCAGGGAGAATTGCCCGCGCACCGCCGCCAGGAGTTCTCTGGCCGCGCGCGGCTGACCATCATCCAACGTCGCGCGGCACGCCGCCAGCAATGCTTCGCGCTCGTCGGGGGTCAGCTCGCGTCGCTCCTGGCTTGCGTCCGGTGTGCCGCCGGAGGAAGTGGCGGGCAGGATACGAATGCGCTCGACCGGAAAGCCGGCATCGCGCAAGATCGCCAGCGCCGCCGCGACATCATCAACCGTGGCGCGCTCGTCATCACCCACGCGGGTTACTCCTTCCGGCCACCGTGGTGGCCGTGACGCGACCGCAACTGCGCCCAGACCAGATCGGGGTCCACGTCCACAGCGGCGAGCAAGACCAGCGAGTGATACCACAGATCGGCGACTTCCCAGGCCAGTTCGTCCGCCGAGGCGTTCTTCGCGGCGATAATCACTTCCGCCGCTTCTTCGCCGATCTTCCGGCCGATCCTGTCTACGCCTTCGTCGAGGAGTTTCGTGGTATACGAACCGGCCGGGCGCTCGCGCTTGCGCGCCGCGATCGTCGCCACCAGCTCGTCAAGAATCACCGACGCGCGCTCGCCCGCGCCCCCTGCATCCGCCACGGATTACTCCTCCTCCTGTTCAGCACCCGGCGCGGCCAGCGCGCGGAAAAAGCAGGTGTCCTCGCCGGTATGGCAGGTCGGGCCATGCGCGTGGACCCGCACCAGCAGCGCGTCGCCATCACAATCAACGCGCACGTCTACGACCTCCAGCCAGTTGCCGGATGTCTCGCCTTTGCGCCAGAACGCCTGGCGGCTGCGGCTCCAGAACCAGACCTGCCTGGTTCGCAGAGTCCGCGCCAGCGCCTCCTGGTTCATGTAGCCGAGCATCCGCACTTCGCCATCGGCGGCCTGCTGCACGATGGCCGGGACCAATCCCTGCGCGTCGAACTTCACCGCGTCCAGCGCGGTCACCGTCAGCGGCGCTGTCACTCGTGTTCCCCATTCCCTACATCAGGTCCGTCAGTTCACCGAGGCGAGTATAGCAGCCAGGACAAGACAGAGCGCCACGGTGAGCAGCCGCCGAATGAATTCGGTGCTAGAGGCTGCGGCCACGCAGTCCCTGCGGGACTGTGATTGGGCCAACGACAGGGCTGGCTGATAGGGCGGCGATAGGTCAGTTGCCGACCCGGCCAGATCTTGACAGCGATCTCTTATGCAGGCAGTCTACGCATCACTGCGCTGATTCAGCGCTAGCTCGCCGAAGTGGCAGCGCGCAAGGTTTGTCCAGATCACACGCCGGTCACACCGGGACTCGCACTGGAGGAGTAATGCCTGAACCAATCGCGCTCTACGGCGCGACCGACTGTGACGATACCGCGCGGGTCCGCGCCCGGCTCGTCGCGTTCGCGATACCGTTCAGCGAAACGAACATTGACCACGACGCGGACGCCGCGTGCTTCGTCCGCGTGGTCAACGGCGGCTACCGGAGCACTCCAACACTGGTCTTTGGCGCGGGACGCGACAAGCGCGTCGTGACTGAGCCAACGGACGCCGAGCTCGATCAAGTGTTGCGCGAGGCCGGATACACGCTCCCCGCCCAGGCGACGCCGGAGAAGTGACCATAAAGCGGCGCGCCAGCCCACCAAGGGCTGGCGCGCC
>DASUBC010000595.1:0-3017 GCA_035763465.1 Thermomicrobiales bacterium | reverse complement strand
GTTCGTGATCCAGAACTCGCGCCTGCGGTACACGCCCGCGCCAGGCACTACCTGGACCGTTGAGTTCGTCGCCGCCCCGCCGCCGTGTGCCTGGGAGGCGCCAGCGCCGACGTGTGCCCCCGCGTTTGCCCCCGCTCTCCTCGTCATCCAGGCGGGCGACACCGTCGTGTGGCAGGTGCGTGACGGCCGGCACACCGTCACCTTCCCGGCCAGCGGCACGCCCGCGCCGCCCCTCTACCTGGCCTGGCTGGGCGAGGCAACGGGCGAGTTGAATCCGCTGGCGGCGGAACCACAGGGCAACACGGTCTACGACGGTACGGCGCTGGTGGGTTCGGGTGTGCTGGACGAGAATGCGTCAACCTACCGGCTCACCTTCCCCCAGCCGGGTCACTACGTCTACGTAGACCTGGAACACCCTGGGCTACTAGGTGAAATCATCGTCCTCTCTCCCGCCGATGAACCCGTACGCTGAGGCCAACGCCCTGCTGAGGCCCAGCACGGCGCCGGACAACGTGTTGCAACATCCAGGCAGGGGCGCGGGGCTGGTTGCCAGCCCCGCGCCCTGGTGTCATTTCCCTTGCCGCAGTGAGCGGCGTGGCCTGGCGGCGCACGACCACTCCGCCCCGCACAGCCCGGTGCTATACTCGGTGCCATGACGCAGTCCGGGTGATATGTGGGTGGGCGCGATGCATACCACCGGCTCCGCTCCGTTTGCAGGTGCTGCCCCGGCCCTGGTCGGCCGTAATCGCGAGCTGACCACGCTCTGCGCGACATGGGATACCGCGCTCGCTGGGCATGGCGGTCTCGTGCTGATCGGCGGCGAGGCGGGTATCGGGAAAACCGCGCTAGCCGAGGCGCTGCTAGCCCAGGCCGCCGTGCAGGGTGCGCTGGTGCTCGTCGGGCATTGCTACGACCTGAGCGAGACGCCGTCGTACGGTCCCTGGCGCGAACTCTTCGCCCGTGCCCCGCGCGACGCGGCGCTCCCGGCGCTGCCCACGGCGGTGCTCCCGCTGGAGCGCGACGGCGCGGTCCTGGCGAGCCAGGGAGCGATCTTCGCCCGGGTGCGTGCGTTTCTGGCGGCGCTGGCAGTGCGGCAACCCCTCGTGTTGCTCCTGGAGGATTTGCACTGGGCCGACCCGGCCTCGCTCGACCTGCTCCGCGTCGTCGCGCGCGATCTTGCCGATACCCCGCTCCTGCTGCTTGCCACCTACCGTGCTGACGAGATTGATCGCCGCCACCCACTCTACGCCTTGCTGCCAGCCCTGGTCCGCGAGGCGCGGGCGACGCGCCTCGACCTCTGCGCGCTGGACGAGTCGGCTCTGCGGATGCTCGTGCGTGGGTGGCGCGCGTTAGCGGACGCCGATACGGATAGGCTCACCGCCTACCTGCTGGAGCGCGCCGACGGTAATCCCTTCTTCGCGCTGGAATTGCTGCGGGCGCTGGGGGAGGAGGGACGGCTGCGTCGGGACGGCGACCGGTGGCGCCTGGGCAACCTCGACGAGCAGGGCGTGCCGCCATTGTTGCGGCAGGTGATTGATGGGCGCGTGGACCGCCTGGGCGCGGCGACCCAGCGCCTGCTGGCGGTGGCGGCGGTGCTCGGCCAGGAGGTGTCGCTGGACCTGTGGACGACGGTGAGCGGCGAGCCAGTCGCGTTCCTGCTCGACGTATTAGAGCGGGCATTAGACGCGCATGTGCTGGTGGCGACGCCTGAAAGGACGCGCTTCGCCCACGCGCTCGTGCGCGCGGCGCTCTACGAAGGAACGCTCCCGGCGCGCCGGCGCGACTGGCACCGTCGGGCCGGCGAGGCGTTAGCCGCCCTGCCCCATCCCGATCCGGATGCCGTGGCCTACCACTTCCAGCAAGCAAGGGATGCGCGGGCGCCAGAATGGCTCCTGCGCGCTGGAGAGCGAGCGCAGCACGCCTATGCCTGGCTGACCGCCGCCGACCGGTACGAGGCGGCGCTGCCCCTCCTGGCCGCTGGTGGGGTCACGGCTGACGAGCGCGGCTGGCAACTCGTGCGGATCGCGCGCCTGCGGCGTTATGCCGACCCGCGCGGGTGTCTCGTCGTCCTGGACGAGGCCGCGCGCCTGGCCGCGACGGCCGGCAACCGCGCGCTGGCGGCCTGCATCCGCTGCCACCAGGGGGTGCATCGCTGCCATATCGGTAACTACCCAGCCGGGATCGCCGACATGGCGGCCGGGGCCGACGCGCTCGACGCGCTCCCCGCTGCGGACCGGGCGCGGCTCCAGGAGCGCCAGCGCCAGCTCGGCGTGGCCGTGGACGAGTATTTGCGAGGGTCACTGGTGCTGGCCCTCGCTGAAGTGGGGCGCTACGCCGAGGCGGGCGCGATGGGGGCGCGGCTGGTGGCCGCCCTACCCGCGCCCCCCGTGCCCGACTGGCTCGATGACGCACCCTACGCCGACGCCTGGGCCGGGCTCGGTCGCGTCCACGCCGCCTTGGGCCGTCCGGCCGAGGCGCGGCGCGCTTTCGAGCGGGCGGCCGACCTGTACCGCGCCGTCGGCCATCACAACCTGGTCTTCGGCACCGCGCTCGCCCAGCTGGCGTGGGTGGAGCTGCCCTACGCGACGACCGACCTGGCGGCGCGGCGCGACCTGCTCGCCCAGGCGGCCGCCCTCACCGGGCGCACCGCGAGCGCTGGCGTCAAGGCCCACCACATGGGGGAGCCCGCCCGGTTGCTGTACCTGGAGGGGCGGTGGGCCGCGGCACGCCAGGAGGCCGAGGCGGTGCTCGGCCTGGACCTGGAGACGCACATCATGACCTGTTTCGCCCTGACTGGCATGGCCACCCTGGCCGGCGCGCAAGGCGACCCAGCGCTGGGGTGGGCGACGGTGCGCGCGCTGGTCGCCGCGCCCGACGCCGCGCCGGGCAATGTGCTCTTCCAGGACGGCCTGGCTGCACAGCGCGGCGCGGCCGGGCTGGCGCTGGACGCGGGCGACCTCCCGACCGCCCGGGCCTGGCTGGCGGCGCACGACCGCTGGCTGGCCTGGAGTGGGAAC
>DASUBC010000594.1:0-9160 GCA_035763465.1 Thermomicrobiales bacterium | reverse complement strand
CTCGGCTACGCCGACCAGGCGCACTTCATCAAGGACTTCCACGCCATCGTCGGCAGTTCGCCAGCGGAGTATGCGCGGAAGGCCAGCGCGGCTCGCGCCTAGCCGATGTGGGTAGACCAGATGGAACGCGAACGGCTGGTTGTGCCACCCCTGCGTGACGGCTCGTTGGTGGAACTTATCCCCTGCGATCCCGCGCGCCACGGGCCATTCATTCGTGATCTGAGCCGGCAGAACTTCGCGGGCCTGATGGAGCGTACGGTCGGCTGGGATGAAGCGCACAATCAGCAAGAGCCGCAGATTCCGGAACGCTACCGCATGGTGCTGGCGCAAGGCGAACCCATCGGCTTCTTCGCCGTGCGCGCTGAAGAGGACGCGCTCTACCTGCAAACGATCCAGCTCGTGCCCGAACACCGTCGCCAGGGCATCGGCACGGCGCTGCTGCGCCATATCGAAGCCCTGGCCCAGACGCAGGGCTGCCGCGCGGTACGGCTGCGCGTGTTCAAGGAAAATCCGGCGCTGGACTGGTATCAACGCAACGGCTATCAGGTCGTTACGGACGAGCCGTATAGCCTGATGATGGAGAAAACCGTTTGAAGTACGGTCACGACCGCTTGCAGGTCAAGCGCCTGCCATGAACCTGCAACCAGCAACCCGCCAACTTGCAACCGCGCCTGTGCGACAATGCTGGCTGCCGGCCAATAGGGCTGGTGAAAAGGAGGCAGTTGCATGGCACGACTCAGTTTCGGCATCAAGACAGCGCCACAGCATACGACCTACGCGGCGATGCTGGCGCTCTGGGAGCAGGCGGACGCGACGCCGGTCTTTGAGCACGCCTGGCTCTTCGACCACTTCGCGCCGATTCACAGCGACGTCAACGGCCCCTGTCTGGAGGGGTGGACGACGCTCGCGGCCTTCGCGGCGCGGACGAATCGCCTGCGCCTGGGCCTGATGGTGACAGGCAACACCTATCGTCACCCGGCCGTGCTGGCGAACATGGCCGCGACCGTAGACGTCATCAGCAACGGGCGGCTCGACCTGGGCATCGGCGCTGGCTGGAACGAGTATGAGCACACGAGCATGGGCATTCCGCTCTACGCGCCAGGCGAGCGCATCCGTCGGCTTGGCGAGGCGTGCGAGATCATCAAGCGGCTCTTCACGCAGCCTGTCACCGACTTCGATGGCCGCTACTACCAGTTGAAAGAGGCGCGCTGTGAGCCGAAGCCGGTGCAGCAGCATGTGCCGATCGTCATCGGCGGCGGCGGTGAGCAGTTGACCCTGCGCGTCGTGGCGCGCTACGCCGACGTCTGGAACTTCGTCGGCGGGCCGATCGCCACACTGAACCACAAACTCGACGTCTTGCGCCAGCACTGCGCCGCCGTCGGCCGCGATCCGTCCGAGATCACCATCTCGGTGCAGGTTCCAGTCAACTATGACGACCTGCCCGGCACGGTCGCGTCCGTCCAGCAGTACGTTGACGCGGGCGCCACGCACCTCATTCTCAACTTGCGCCCGCCTTTCCGCGATAAGATCATCGCGCGCCTCGCGGACGAGGTCGTGCCGCGCGTTCATGCGCGAGCATAGCCCTGCGACCCTCACCCCCTCTTCCGTGACACACAAGAGGGGGTGAGGGGGGCGAGGGCCGTCATGCGGGCCACGTCGCCAGCGGCAGCCCCGCGGTTGCTTCGATCGCCAGCAGGCGGTTGTACTTGGCGAGCCGCTCCGACTGGGTGATCGAGCCGACCTTGATCTGATCGCCGCGCCAGCCGACCGCGAGGTCGGCCAGCCAGTCGTCTTCCGTCTCGCCGCTGCGGGCGCTGACGGTGATGTGCCAGCCGGCGGCGTGGGCGAGGTCGCGCGCCTCGGCGGCTTCGGTCAGCGTGCCGATCTGGTTGACTTTCAGGAGCAGCGCGTCGGCTGCCTGCGCGGTGATCGCGCGGCGAATGCGCGCGGGGTTCGTGCAGAGGAAATCGTCGCCCAGCACCAGCGCGCGGCCCGCGATTCGCTCGCGCAGCGCCGGCCAGTGCGCCCAATCCTCCTCGGCCAGCCCGTCTTCGAGGCTGACGATCGGGTAGCGGTCGAGCCAGCCGGCGAGATGCTCGATCATCGCCGGACTGGTGAGCGGCGTCGCGCCGAGGTGATAGCGTTCGTCCTGGTAGAAGTGACTGGCGGCGACGTCCACGGCGAGCGCGACATCCCTGCCCGGCGTGTAGCCGGCCAGGCGGATCGCTTCCACCGCATCGGCCAGCATCGTCTCGGCGTCGGGGAAGGGCGGCGCGAGACCGCCTTCATCGGCAGTGAGGGCGCGTGCGCCATACTTGCGCGCGGCGAGGTCGGCGGCGGCCTGGTAGACCGCGAAGGTGGTCGCCAGCGCCTCGTCAATCGTGCGCGCGGCGGCCGGCACGACCAGCACATCCTGAATCGGCACCTGGCCGCCCGCGTGCTTACCGCCGCTGAAGAGGTTGATCGTCGGGCGCGGCAGGCGCGGCGCGTTCTCGCCCGCGAGCGTGGCGAAATACTGATAGAGCGGCAGGCCCTGCTCGGCAGCGGCGGCGCGAGCAAAGGCGAGCGAGACGGCGAGGATGGCGTTCGCGCCAATCCGGCCTTTGTCCGGCGTGCCGTCGAGCGCGCGGAGCGCGGCGTCGAGCGCTCCCTGATCGGTGTACTCCTGGCCCACCAGCGCCTGGGCGATGGTCATATTGATGTTGGCGACGGCCTGGCGGCAGCCGAGACCGCGATAGCGGTGCGGGTCGCCGTCGCGCAGTTCGCGCGCTTCGGCGCGGCCGGTCGAGGCGCCGGAGGGAACGGCAGCCGTGCCGCTGGCCCCGCTGGCGAGCGCGCAGGTAGCGCGCACGGTCGGCCGGCCGCGACTATCGAGGATTTCCAGGCCCGTCAGCGCGGCAATCATCGACATAAATCATACCCCCGCGAGAAATCTGTGTACCAGCTCGTAGACGGTATCCGGTGGCGCCGGCAGGAGCGCCAGCACCGCGTCGCGCTGCCGCTGGCGCTCGCCCGCGTCGAGGTATTCGAGCGGCGAGCGGCCCGCCACACGGGCCAGCAGGCAGCCGAGCGTCTGCCGCACGGCGCGCGGCTCCAGGTCGGCCGCCCAGGCGACATCACCGGCGGCCTGCCGGTAGGTCGTCCAATACAGCAGCGCCGCTTCGGCGAAGGCGTCGCGGTGGTCGCGCAGGTGATGCGCCTTGCTGAGAAGATGCGTGAGCGAGAAGCCGAGGTCGAAGGCCGGATCGCCGAGATGGATCACCTCGTGGTCGAGCAGGATGAGGCGATCGCGGTGGACGAGGATATTCTTCGGGCTGTAATCGCCATGCACCAGCGTCAGCCGCAGGGCGCGTGTATCCGCGATGAGGTTGGTCAGAAACGACGTGGCCTCCGGTACTTGCGTGGCGGTGTAGGCGTAGTACGGCTCCAGGCGCAGCGACTCGAAGAACGTGCGGTCGGCGAAATCGGCCGGCAACTCCTCCAGGCGCGCGGCGGCGTTGCGGTGCAGGGCGCCGAGCAGCCGCCCGAACTGGCGCACATGGTCCGGCTTGAGCGCGCCGGTGAGCAGCATCGTCTTCCAGTTAGCGTGCGGGTGCGGCACGGCCTGCATAGCGAGCAGGTGCTGGGCGCGGTCCTCGAAGACGAGCGGGGTAGTCGTGCCGGGCGGCGCGAGGTCGGGCAGCCAGCGCAGCGCGAGGGCTTCGCGCTCGATCCGCAACGGGCTGCTGAACCAGTCCACCGCGACGCGTAGTTTCGCCAGCGCCTGCTTCAGCACCCAGTTAGCACCGCTGGCGCGCTCCACCAGCACCGTGCGATTGGAGACACCGCCGCCGAGCGGCTGGATGGCGACGAGTTCGCCCGGTGCGAGCCGGCCGGTGGCGTGCAGGTAGGCCAGCAGCGCCGCGGGCTGCTCGATGTCGAGCGCCGCCTCCTCCGCCATCAGCGCGCCCCCGCGCGGTAGTTCGGCTGCTGGAGCACGGCCGGATTGACGATGTTGGGCGGCAGCTCGCCGCGCAGCACAGCGGCGGCCTGCTCGGCGGCCTGGCGCTGCAAGTCGGCGATCGCCGCTTCGGAGTAGAAGGCGGCGTGCGGCGTGAGGATGGCGTTCGGCGACCGCAGCAGCGGGTGGTCGGGGTCGGGCGGCTCGTGCGCCAGCACGTCGAGCGCCGCGCCCGCGATCTGCCCATCGGCCAGCGCCTGCGCCAGCGCCGCTTCGTCAATCACCGCGCCGCGCGAGGTATTGATCAGGAAGGCGGTCGGCTTCATCTGCCGCAGCGCGCGGGCGTCAATCATACCGCGCGTCTCGCCCGTCAGCGGCACATGGATGGAGACGAAATCGCTGGCGGCCAGGAGTTCATCCAAGTTGTTCGTGCCGGTGGTCGTGGCATCGAGCGGGCCTGGCGTCAGGCGCGGCGTGTACGCCAGGACGCGCAGGCCGAGCGCGTGAGCCTTCGGCGCGAGCGCGCGGGCGATACCGCCGTAGCCGATGAGGCCGAGCGTCTGCCCCCGCAGGCGCGGAATCGGCTGACCGGCGGCCAGGTTCCAGACGCCCGACTGCGTTGCGCGGGCGAAGAAGACGATGCGGCGGGCGCAGGCGAGCAGCAGCGCCAGCGCGTGGTCGGAGACTTCTTCCAGGCAGAAATCGGGCACGTTCGTCACCAGGATGCCGAGCGCGGTGGCGTGGTCCACCGCGATATTGTCCAGCCCGATGCCGTAGCGGCCGACCGCGCGGCAGCGCGGCGCGGCGTCGAGCACCGCCGCCGTCACCCGCTGCCAGCAGGTCAGGATGATGTCGGCCGCTGGCGCCAGCCGAATGAGCTCGTCCTCCGCGCCGGTCGTGGCCGCGACGACCCGCGCGCCCACCGCGCCGAGAATCTCCTCCTCGATCGTGAGCGACGGCCAGGCGTAGTCGGTGACGAGCACGGTGGCGGATTGGCTAGTCATTGAAAAAACTCCGCTGGTATTGTTACAGGTTGCGCCATGACCAGGAGTCGGCGGCCTACGTGCCGACCGCGCCGTGATGCTAGCAGATTCGCCGGGGTGTGGCGACCATCTCTGCGCTCCCCGCGCCCGAGCATGGGCGAAGGGCTGCGAGCGCCGGGGTACCCGCGTGCGGGTCGCGGAGGCGAGTGGCTTACCCCGCCGCGGTCGGACGAAAATCGCGCAGGTGGAAGCCGAGGCGTTCTTCGCCCTGCCACCACTCCCGCCGCAAGGTGCCGGCCAGGTCAACCTGACCGCCGGTTGCGGCCAGCAGTTCGTCCTTGCGGACGCCCTGGCTGAAGGCGACGCAGCGCACGCCGCTCCGCCCTTGCGGACTATTGATTGGTAGGGTGAAGAAGAGGTGCTTGCCATCGTACGACGTCTTGACCCAGCGAGGCCGCACAGCACGCACCAGCAGCAGTGGTTCGGGGTTGCCGTGCCCGAACGGTTCGAGTGTACCGATCGCCTCGGCGGTGGCGTAGGTCAGGTCGCCGGCCGCGAGTTCGAGATCGAGCGCCAGGCTGGGCCGCAGGTGGTCGGCGCTGAGGCGCGCGGTCGCGATTTCGAGCAGGCGGGCGCGCAGCTCTTCCAAATTCTCGTTGGCGACCGTCAGGCCGGCAGCTTTGGCATGGCCGCCGTAATGGTCCAGCAGGTCGGCGCAGGCGGCGAGCGCCTCGACCAGATTGAAGCCGTCAATCGAGCGCGCCGACCCCTTGCTGACCGCCTCGCCTCGTTCGAGCACGATCGCCGGGCGGCTGTAGCGTTCGGTGAGCCGGCCGGCGACTAGCCCGACGACGCCGGCTGTCCAACCGTGCCCATCGAGTTGCAGAATGGGCCGGGTATCGTCGAGCGGTCCGTCGGCCTCGACGCGCGCGATCGCCTCCTCCACGATCCGGCCGAGTTCGCGCTGGCGCTCGCGGTTCAGGCGGTCGAGTTCCTGGGCGAGCGGCAGCGCCTCCTCAGTGGACGTGCTGCGGAGCAGCCGCAAGGCTGGCGCGGGGTCCGCGATGCGCCCCGCCGCGTTGAGGCGCGGGCCGAGCGCGTGCCCGATCTCCCAGGCGGTCAGCCGTTCGGGCGTGAGCGCGGCGACCTGGCAGAGCGCGACCAGGCCGGGGCGCCTGGTGTGACGCAGGGCATTGAGACCCCAGGCGACGAGCGCGCGGTTCTCCCCGGTGAGCGGCACGACATCGGCGACTGTGCCGAGGGCGACGAGGTCGAGTAGATCGAGGAGATCGAGTTCATTCTCGCTCCACGCACCGCCAAGCGCAAAGCCGGCCTGGTCGAGCGCGCGGGCCAGGGTGAAGGCGACGCCGACGGCGGCCAGATTGCGAAACGGATACGCCGAATCGGACCGGTGCGGATTGACCACTGCGACCGCGTCCGGCAGTAGCGGCGGCAGCTGATGGTGGTCGAGCACGATTGTGTCAATCCCGAGCGCGGTCGCTTGCGCGATGGCCGCGCGATCGCTCACGCCGCAATCTACAGCTACCAGTAACGTCGCGCCCGCCGCCGCCAGTCGGCTGATACCGTCAGGCTTGAGGCCATACCCCTCGCGCACCCGGTGGGGAATGTGCAGGTAGGGCGGCGCGCAGCCAATGCCGCGCAAAACCTGGTCGAGGAGCGCCGTGCTCGTCAGCCCATCAACGTCATAGTCACCCCAGATCGCGATCCGCTCGCCGCGCGCACGCGCCTGGCCGAGCCGGTCAACGGCCCGGTCGAGACCCGCCAGCAGCATGGGATCGGCCAGTGTCACGGGCGTTGGCTGGAGGAAGTCGGCGATAGCGCCTGGTGTGAGGTAGCCACGCCGGGCGACCAGCGCGGCGACGATCGCCGCCTTATCCGCGCCCGGCGGCAGTGCCCCCCCAGCCGGTTCATGCCAGCGATAGCGCATGGTCACTCGCATCCTCCCACAACCCATTCAAGATGTACGTTCACCCTGGTGGTTGTATCCTAGCAGATGAATTGGAAGACGCCAAGCGCCAGTCTATAACGCAGCGCACACGGAGCACGCAGGGGACACAGAGAGGAACGAGAGTAAGGGGAAACGACGATGAATGATCGTCTCGCTTTCGTGCTCTGCGATCGCTGCGTGCTCTGCGGACAATTTTCGTGCCTCTCTGCGTGCTCTGTGGTTAATAATTGCGCTCTCTGTGTCTACGGCGTTAATTCGCTTCCACGCCATCGTCATTGAGTAATACTGACGCGGCGGTGGCTGGTTGGTCAAGGGTGAGGAGATAGAGGGAGAGGCCGATGCCGAAGAGAAGGAAATGGAGCGCGATACAGTAGAGGGCGAACAGCTGGAAACCGGCGCCTACGTGGGCGAGGCTGCCCTGCCCGGGACCGTCACCGGCGACCTGGTGCAGCTGCGCGGCGACCGCGTTCATCTGGGCGGCGAGCACCGCAATGTTGTCGCTCGCCGTATGTAAATCCTGCGCGTTCTGATTCAGCGATTGATTGGTTTGGTCGAGGTGGTCGGCAAGTTCGCGCATTTGCTCGGCCTGCGTCTGGAACTTTTCCCGCGCTCCGGTCAGCGGTTGGTAACTTGTTGCGGGGAGGGTAAAGTTGACAATGTCGGCGGTATCGTCGAGCGTCTGCGCGGTCGTGCGAAGATTGGCGGAGGCGCTGTGGAGGGTCGTCTGCGTATCGCCCACGGTGGTTGCGGCGTGATCGATCGAGTGGCTGATCGTCGTCAGCGTTGTCGCCGCCTGGTCACAGGTCTGGCTGATCTGGCGCAGTTGTTCCTGTGCCTGGCTCTGGGCGGCGCCAACCTGGCGCACCGCGTAGACCGAGGCGCCGCCACCCAGAATCGCCACCAGGCAGACGGCCACCGCAATCACCCTGATCGCTGCCCGGCGCCAGTGCCGCCGCTGGCTCGACCGGCGGCGCTGCCTGGAAGGAAGCGCCGCCAGTCTCGTTCTCGCCATCCGGGCCTCCTGACCAGGTCGTGAGTGCGTGAGTGCGTGAGTCGTGAGATCGTTGGCTTGGCGCTACGCTAGCAGCCGGGCACCATGCTGACTGAATCCTTCTCACGACTCACGACTCACGCACTCACGACTCACGGAGCCAGTTCGATGAGCGAGGCGGCGACCCAACCGCTGAAGCCGTCACCTTGCACTGGCCACCAGGTGTAGCCATCGGCGTCCTGTTTCGCGCCGGTAATCGTCAGCGCAGTGCCGTCATCCTGGGAGGTAACGACATTACTGTTGATGCTCGGTTGATCGCGAATATTCGCGCCTTCACCGCCCGCCGTCTTGACGACCACTTTCGCGCCGGGGCCGATCACGCCTGGTGGCGCGGTCGCGACGGGCGCGGCGGCCGGCGCATTCCCGCCTGCTGGCGCGGGCGCGCCGGCAACCGTTGGCGTAATGACCGCTGCCGTTGGCGGCTGGCCGAGACCCTGCTGCACGGTCGGCACGATCGTTTCCGGTGTCTGATCACGCGCGGCGAGCTGACGCGACGCCAGCACCCAGAACGCGCCGAGCAGCAGAATAACGCCGATGACCGGATAACTGCGGCGCAGGTAATCGCCCCAGGAATAGCGATCTTCGGGCGGCGCGTAGCCAGTGGGCGAACTATGCGCCACTGGTTCGAGCGCACCCTGCCGGGTACGGGGCCGGGGCCGGGCGACCGGCGTCGGCGCGCGGCCCGCGCGCGCGCCGACTGGTGTGGTGACGGGTTGGGTAACGGCTTGTGGCGCAGTGCGCCGGCCGGACTGTGCTGGCGCCGGTTGCGTAGGGTAGGGCGCGGTGCTGGCGGGCGCGATCGTGCGCGGCGGCGGCGGCACGAAACGTCCATACAACTCGTCGTCAGTGGAGTCACTGTCCAGTGGCTCCCAGTAGCTGCCCATGCCGCGATTGCAGTCGAGATCGTCTTCGCCAACCAGATGGCTCTGTTGTGGTGAAAAGAGCAGGGGATTGCGGCACCACCCCTTCTTCCACATCGGAGCCGCTTCAAAATGCTTGCAGGTGCTGCATTTGCGCTCCGTCATCGGCGTTCCTCCCGCGTGCTGTGCGGACAGATTGCTCTCGTACCTGTACGAGCATGACGTACGTACGAGCGAATGTCAAGATCAGGCCACCCGATTCCTGACGACCCGGCTGGCCGGGCAAGTGTACCACGCGGGTAGCGGGGCGGGCAGGATGGTAGATGACGGTGGATTCGGGTCAGCACTGCGCCTATG
>DASUBC010000593.1:0-6780 GCA_035763465.1 Thermomicrobiales bacterium | reverse complement strand
GCCGTGGCCGGCAAGCGCGGCGGCGAGCGCTTGCCGCAACACACCAACTTCGCGCTCGCGACCGACCAGCGGTGGCGGCGGGAGAAGATTCGGCACGCCTGATGGCGAACTCATGGCTCCTCTCCGGTCAGCGCGTGCTCGGCCGACCAGCGCGCGGCGGCTGCCGCCCGGTTTCCGACGCCGAGTTTATTGAAAATGGCGCGCAGATGCTGATCCACCGTGCGCGGCGAGAGGAAAAGGCGCGTGGCAATCTGGGCGTTGGTCAGCCCCTCGGCCACCAGGCGCAGCACCTCGACCTCCCGCAGTGAGAGTCCGGCGGTGTACGGCCGGGCCGGCACAGCGGCGAGCCGGGCGGCAATCGTGCCGGCGCGGGCCAGCGCGAGGCGCGCGTCCAGCGGTAGGAGCAGCGTGCGCGCGTCCTCCAGCGCCGTCGCTGCCCGCGCCCGCTCGTCCGTGGCCAGTGCCAGCTCGGCCAGCGCCAGCAGTGTCAGCGCCCGCTCGTAGGGCGCAGCGCAGGCGTCCGCCAGCGCCAGGGCATGACCGAGATGGTCCTTAGCATCGGCGTGCTGGCCTGCCGCAGTGGCGAGTTCACCGAGCAGGCGGTGGGCGGCGAGCAGGGCGAGCGGCTGGCGTGGCTTGGTGGCATGGGCTAGCGCCCGCGCGGCGTGCTCATGCGCCAGGGCCAGATCGCCCGCCGCACGGTGATAAGCGGCCCAGCCCAGGTGGCCTTCGGCCAGGCCGAGCACGCTGCCACTCCAGGCCAGCCAGCGGTCGTGTGCCGCCAGCCAGGCGCAAGCAGTGGGCCGATCATCCGCGTCCAGCGCGAGAGCGGCGGCCAACCGCTGGCACTCCAGCGCGGTCAACAGATTGTGGCTCCCCGGCGCCGTGGCCGGGCCAGCCGGCAAGTATCGCTCGATCGCCGCCCAGGCGGTCGCGGTTTCGCCCTGATCGCGCCCCGCCATAGCGGCGAGGAACCAACCGTCGCTAGGATGTTCGACGGCGAATTGGCGCACCTCAGTCCAGGCTCCGCGCAGCAACCGCCACCGCACCACCGCCTGGACAGGCTCGACCCGCCAGGCTCCGGCCGCGAGCCGTTCTGCCTCCTCGATCCGCGCGAGCAGCGGCTGCCAGCGGGCAGGTTGATCGAAGTAATAGGCCCAGGTGACTATCAGGCGCTCAGTCAGCCGGTAGTATACTTCGACGTGCTGACCAGCTGCGCGGAAGCGGGCTTCGGATTCGGCGAGGGCGTGTTCAGCCTCCGCTGGCCGGCCGAGGATACAGTACGCGAGACCCAGACCAGCCAATCCCCGCGCGTTGACGCCCGGGCCGTCCGCGAGCAGCGGCGGGGCCAGCGCCAGCACCTCGCCGAGCCGACCAGTGCCCGCGAGCCAGTACATCAGCGCGCCCCGGTGATAGCGCTCTTCCCCACTTACTCGCTGGAGTTGGAGGGCAGGCAGCCGTACACGCTCGGCTGGCGCGAGCGCCTCCAGCGCGGGGAGCGCCGCTGCCATCGCGGCGAGGCCCACCACCCGGTCGGCGAGCGCGCGGTGGTCACGACCCAGCAGTCGCAGGTGTCCCCGGTCGAAGCGGGCGGCGGCGGCCAGCGCCGCGTCACCCGCCGCTTCCGCCAGCCGCTCGGCTTCGTCCAGATAGCCAATGCCCCGGTATCGGTCCTCGTAGCGCCAGAACTGGGCGAGCGTGAGCAGCAGCCGCGCCCGCTCGCGCGGGTTGGCGTCCGCCTGCGTCGGTAGCGCCAGCGCGGCTTCGTACCGCTCGGCGGCGGTGAGCCAGGCGTAGGCGCGTTGCGCCCGCTCGCCCGCGCGCAGCAGCCAGGTAGCAGCCTGTGGGTCGCCCGCCTGCTGGAGATGGTAGGCGACCGCGTCGGGGTCCGGGTCGGGCAGCGCCATGAGTGCCGCCGCAGCCCGCTGATGCCAGCCCCGGCGGCGCAGCGGCGCAATCCCCTCGTAGAGCGCCTCGCGAATCAGCGCATGGACGAAGCGGATGCCGGTGGTGGTCATGTCGAGCAGTCGCGCAGCCGCCGCTTGCTCGGCGACGTCCAGCAGCGCCTCCTCGGCCACCCCAGCCACGGTCGCCCACAGGTCGAGCGGCGCCGCCTGGCCGATCACCGCCGCGACCGCCAGCAGCCGCCGGACCTCCTCCCCCAGCCGGTCCACCCGTGTGTCAATCACCTGGCGCAAGAGCGGTGGCACACCGAACCCGGTGAGGTCGGCGAGCATCCAGCCGGCGGCGTCCTGGCGCAGCGTCTCCGTCTCCTCCAGCGTCCGCAGCACCTCGCCGGCGAAGAAGGGATTGCCCGTGGCGCGCTCGTCCAGGTACGCGACCAGGCGGCGCTCATCAGCCTCCGCCAGCCTGTAGCGCGCGGCGACCAGCGCGCGCACCGCCGCGTCCGGCAATGGCCGCAGGTCGAGGCGCACGGGCTGCGTCTCCCGCACGAGGAGGGGCAAGACCTGGTAGAGTGGGTGATCGCGACGCAATTCATCGGCGCGGTAGGTCGCCACGAGCAGGACCGCCTGACCGGCTAGCTGGCGGACGGCGAACCGGAGGAGCCTGACGCTGGCATGGTCGGCCCAGTGCAGGTCGTCCAGCAGGAGAACAAGGGGCTGACCGGCGGCGAGCGCGGTCAGATAGGCTAGCACATGGGCGAAGGTCTCCTGGCTGGCCGGCGCGTCACCCATTTGCTCAGTGAGCGATACCACCGTCGGCAGGGATGGCAGCCCGGCGGTTGGCGCGCGGGCGAAGAGCTCGCGCCAGGGGCCATAGGGCGGCGTTTCGGAGAGGTCGTAGCAGCGCCCGACCAGCACCCGCGCCCCCTGTGCGGCAGCCTCGGCGGTCAGCGCCTCCGCCAGCGCGGTCTTGCCAATACCCGCCTCGCCGCTGATGAGCACGAGACCGCCCTGCCCCGCCAGCGTGTCCGCAAGGGCGGCACGTAACGCGGCTTGCTCACGCTTGCGGCCAACGAGCGGCGATATGCTGCCGCTCACCTGGTTGCGCAGGCCGTCGCCAGCGGACATGGCGCACTCCCCAGGTCAGTTACGACCGATCCGTAGTGCCGACCACGCTACGCTTGCCGCGCCAGGTTGTCAACTCCTTGAGCACTCCGGCAATCGCCAGGATGCGCGTTCGTCCAGCATCAGGACGACAGCGCGCTCGGCAGGCGCGTCTCAAAGTCGATCAGCCCGACCCACGCAGGACGAATGGCGATGCGGGCTGCCTGCGGCGTCGTGGCGGCCACCTGCGCGATCCACGCCCGCCCTTGCTCCGGACCGAAGTAGCGTTCGGCCGCCGCCGCGTATTCGGGCGCCACCCCATCCACCATTCGCACCGTCGCCGTGCCCCGGATCAGCAGGACGTGGTAGGGCATCTCATTGCTGTCAATCGTGAGGGCGACCTGGGAGTGGTCGGTCAGCACCCGCAATTTCGGCGCTTTCGGCGGCGTGGCGACAACAATGTCCCGCCCATCCCAGTGAAACCAGATCGGCACGACGCGCGGTGTGCCGTCGGTCCAGGTGTAGGCCAGCTTGGCGAGATGGCGTGAGTGCAGTAACTCCTGCGCGACTGGTTCGTTGAGCAGCGCGAGATCGCCTTGTCGGGTCGCCATGATGCCCTCCTATCGCTGAACTGCAAAACATAACGCCGTCTCGGGTGACAAGAGCAGCGTACCGTGCCGGACGCACCGGCACATCAGGGAAAATACTCAATTTGGGCCGCAAGTGCGGGCCGCCCCGGCAGAGCAGAGATAGGGAAAGGCCCACCCGGCATCGTGCCCTGGCGCGCCACACGGTTCGCTTGCTACCCTTGACCGTAACACCCGGCATGACCGTGGGTCAGGGATGCGGCAGAGGATACTTGGGCGGTCAAGCGACCGGGAGACGGAGCGAATGGGTAAGTTCATCGCCTGGGGCCGCTGGTGGCGGCAAACGCGCTGGGCACGCCTCCGGCGACTGCCGCGGCTGGCGCTCGGCTGGGCCTGCCTGGCGCTGGGCGTACTGGGCGTCGTGCTGCCGGTCCTGCCAGGATTCCCCTTTCTGATCGCCGGCGCGGCGCTGATTGGCCGGCGAAACCGCGCCCTGCGGTGGTGCAGCACACACGGCAAACTGGCGCTGCGGCGCTGGGCCGCACTCGACCACCCAATGGCCGGGCCGGTCGGGCGCTGGGCGCTTCGCCAGCAGCAAGGGGCGTCATGCCAGCGCCGCCGGCTCTACTGGCGCTACCAGTCCTGGCGGGAAAGGGCGTGAGTGCGTGAGGCGTGGGTCGTGAGTTGCTTGGGACGAGCACTGTGCTAGCGGTCCTGCACCATGCTGGCCCGAACCTGCTCACGCACTCACGCACTCAGGACTCACCCCTCGTACGTGACCGTTGACAGGGAAATGGCGTCTGATTATAGTGCCCGGGCCGCGCTGGTACGCGAAGGCCGCCGGCACGATCAGGAGCAGGCGGAGGAGCGCGATGGTCACGGGCACGAGTGACTCGTCCGAGGTGGCGGGCTGGGTCGTGGCCGCGGCGGAGCAACTCCGGATCGCCTGTGCCTTACTCGGCCGGGCGTCGGGTGGAATTGGCTCCCTGGAAATGCTTATTGATACCGGGTCTGGCCCGCAGCCAGTGGAGTGGCTCGCGTTCCGCCGTCACGCCGCTGACCTTGCCAGCGTATATGGGGTAGAGGTCACGGCGACGCGGCTGGCGCACGGCGTGCTCGTGCGCGTAGCGGCGCGGCACGAAAGTTGCCAGCTCGGAACCGCATCGGGCGGCGTGTCCGCAATAGCGTGCGCCGCCCGCCTTGCTGGTTGGCAGCAACTGTGGTGGGCGCTGCCGGTCGGTCTGCTCCTGCTGGCGCTCTGGGTAGCGCGGCTGTAGCGCGGACGCCGGCACGGCGCAAAGGAAACGAGTGGGATGGCGCCAGACGAACCACTGCGGCAGGGGCGCGAGCCGCAGGCGAACGGGTCCGCGCCTGGCGCTGAGAATCCGCGGGCGCCGGTTGGATATACGCCACCAGGCGCCGATACAACCGCGAACAATGCGACGCAACCAGGAGCGGCACCCGCCGACACGTCTCTCGCACCCGATCGCCCGGTGACGCGGCGCGGACGCCATCCCGGCGACCGCTACATCAGCGTAGCCCATCGCGCGCCAGTTCCCCCGGAGCCGGAGTACGTGCCGCGCCGGCGGCCCTACCGCAAGGCGCCTGGCCCTATTCTGCGCTGGCTCATGCAGGGGCAAGTCCAGGCAATGGACGCGCCCTACGAGCGGCCGACGACGCCACACACCCATGCCTGGTGGCGGGTGATGTGCCTGACCGGCGTTGACTACTTTTCGACGCTGGGGTATCAGCCGGGCATCGCGGCCCTCGCCGCCGGTGCGCTGGCGCCAATCGCGACGCTCGTCCTGGTGCTGGTCACGCTGTGCGGCGCGCTGCCGATGTACCGGCGCGTCGCCGCCGAAAGCCCACGCGGCGACGGCTCGATCTCGATGCTCGAACACATCCTCGCCTGGTGGCAGGGCAAGCTCTTCGTCCTCTGCCTCATTGGCTTTGTGGCGACTGGCTTCGTCATCACCATCACCCTGTCGGCCGCCGACGCCAGCGCCCACCTGGCTGAGAATCCCTATACGAAATTCTTGGCTGGGCACGAGATCGCGACTACACTGGCGCTCATCAGCCTGCTAGGCGTGGTCTTCCTGCGGGGGTTCAGCGAGGCAATCGGCATCGCAGTGGCGCTCGTGGCAACCTATCTCCTGCTAAACGTCGTCGTCGTCGTCGTCGCGATCTTCGAGGTCGTCCAGCGCCCGCAGGCGCTACCCGACTGGCGGGACGCCCTCTTCGCCGTGCATAGCAGCCCGCTGCTGCTGATCGGCGCCGCCCTGCTCCTCTTCCCGAAACTGGCCCTCGGCCTCTCCGGTTTCGAGACCGGCGTCGTCGTGATGCCACTCGTGAGCGGGGACGAGACCGATACGCCGGCCCAACCCACGGGCCGCATCCGCAACACCCGCAAACTCCTCACCACCGCCGCCTCAATCATGAGCGTGATGCTGCTTGCCAGCAGCATCGTGACCATCCTGCTCATCCCGGCCGCAGAGTTCAAAGACGGCGGCCGGGCGAATGGCCGCGCCCTGGCCTACCTGGCGCACCAGATGTTAGGGAATAGTTTCGGCACCCTCTACGACGTCAGCACTATCTGCATCCTTTGGTTCGCTGGCGCCTCCGCGATGGCGGGCCTGTTGAACATCGTGCCGCGCTACCTGCCGCGCTACGGCATGGCCCCCGCGTGGGCCGCCGCCACCCGCCCGCTGACCCTCATCTTCACGCTGATCTGCTTCGCGGTCACGATCATCTTCAAAGCCGACGTGGACGCACAGGCCGGCGCCTACGCGACCGGCGTCCTGGCGCTGATCACGTCCGCCACGATCGCCGTGACCCTATCGGCGATCCGCAAGCGCCAGCCCAGAGCCGTCGTCGGTTTCGGCGTCGTCGCCCTGATCTTCTGTTACACCACGGCGGTCATTCTGATCAGTGAGCCAGACGGCTTGAAGATCGCGCTCAGTTTCATCGCCGCGATAGTCATCACGTCGCTGATCTCGCGCGTGTGGCGCACGACTGAACTGCGCGTACAGGAAGTCATGATTGACGAGGATGCCAAGCGTTTCATCGCCGCCGCCGCAGAGGGCGGCGAGCTGCATATCATCGCCAACCACCCCGACGAGCGCAACGCGCGCGAGTACCTGCTGAAGGAGCGCGAGCAACGCGCGGGCAACAACATCCCGCACGGC
>DASUBC010000592.1:0-7105 GCA_035763465.1 Thermomicrobiales bacterium | reverse complement strand
GTCGGAACCCCAGCAGAGCTGGTGCGGACCAAAGTGCTCGTAGAGCGTACGGACGATCCACCCAGTATCGGCATAGGGATATTCCCACGCGACCTGTGAGCAATAGGCGAAGCCCGACACCTTGATGCAGATATTCGGCAGCCGCGCCGACGCCAGCACCTCGCGCAGCCCTGCCTCTGGCGGCTCGGCGGCGCGCAGTCCGGCGAGATGATGGCAGAGAATCGGCAGCGTCGGGAAAGCTGCAGCGACCCGGCGTAGCGCCGCCTGGTGGCGAGGGCGCCCGGCGATGCTCGCGATCAGGTGGCGTTCGGCGGCGACTCGGAAGAAGGCCAGCCCCTCGTCCGAGTACAACCAGGCGCCGTCATCGTCGCCCTTTAAGTAATGCGTAAAGCCCTTGATCGGCCAGCGGTCGGCAATCGCCGCCAGGCGTGCCGCAGCGCCCGGCTGGTGGTAGGTCGGCGACCATGAGCAGTCCACGTCGGGAAACTGGTGCAGTCGATTCGGATACCGCCGCACCTGCTCGGCGATATACTCGTTGTTCTCCGGATTGCGCTCAATCTGCGCGCAGATCACCACTGCCTGATCCACCCCATGCCGGTCCATCTCGTGGAGCAATTGCTCGACCTGGCCGCGCGATGCATCGTCCGGCACCGGTGGCTGGTACGGCCAGCGTGGCCAGGCGTGGCAATGGCTGTCAATAATCGTCACGGCACGCTCCTTCATCTTCACCGATTTCCGCTACGCGCCGCGCAGCATAGCATACCGTCCCCATCGTCCAATCTTGGGGTAGGGGTGGTCAGGTGCCGTGAGTTGCGGGAATTTGGGCCAGAATTGGGAACTAATCCGCTTACAAGTCGCGCCGCTGAAACGCGACGACCGCCAGCCCAACCAAGATGATCACGTAGCCAACCGCGTACTCGACCATCGCGATGCTGGGCGGGCGCGCGACGGCGATCGGGATCGGACTGTCGAAGCGCAGGTTGTCGTTCGGTTGCAAAATACTGCTCGCCAGCCGCCAGATCACGTCGCTCGGCAGAATCAGGCTGGTAATCACGCCGACATTGATGAGGGATTGAATGTTCAGCACGCTCCCCAGGTTCTCCAGCAAGCCGCCGAGCAGCGCGCCGCCGTAGAGCATGAAGACTACAACGCCGTTCGCCATCGTCTGGAGCATGGTACTGCCGAGAATCGTCAGGGCCAGCAGCACCAGCGATACCAGGATTACTAGCGCTGTCGCGCCGATGACGTTATCGGGCACGTAGTTGGCGACACTCTTGCCGGTCGCCAGCACCGCCGCCGCCATGATGGCGATGTAGGCGGCGATCATCGCCGCGAAACCGAGGAATTTGCCGACGATCAGTTCCCACCGCGCGATCGGCTTGGGGACGATCGCCTGGAATGTGCCCGTCTCGATCTCGCCCGCGACCGTGCCGACCGCCGCGAAAATCGTCATCACCCCGGCCAGGAAATTGATTGTGTAGAAGCCGAGGCCGATCATGATCGTCGCCACCAGCTCGAACGTCAGAATCTGCCCCTGCGTGCCGCCCGCCCGCGCCTGCCGCGCCGCCTCAGTGCGGAGAAACTCGGCCTTGACCTGAGTAAAGCCCCAGTAATAGAGCGCCACGAAGAGTAAACTGAGCAGCAATACCCCCCAGATCATCCGCTTCCGCAATGCCTCGCGAAAAGTCAGTTTGGCGATTACCAGCGCTTTCACAGGCTCACTCCGTTCGCGGTCACAGATCGCAGGTCTGCAAGTCGCCGGTCTCTCACGACGGACACCGCATTTACTGATTGGCACTGCCTCGTTGCAAGAGACCTGTGACCTGCGGACCTGCGACCTGCGACCCCGTTCACTCCGTCCCCCCTTCCACCGCGCCCAGAAAGACATCTTCGAGCGAGCGCCGGCGGGGGGTGACGCCGTAAACAGCGACGCCGGCCTGAACCAGCGCGTCCACGAGCGCGGGAATATCATCGAAGCGGTCCATGCGGAGGCGGAATTCGTAGCGCGCCGCCTGGTCGCGCGCCTCGCGGACGCTTTGCTCCGCGATCGCGCCGTATTGTTCGAGCAGGTAGCGGGCGTCGTCGCCGTGCGGACCGAGCACCAGGTCAACATCGAGCGCGTCGCGCAGCAGGTCGTCAAGCATTCCCTGGCGCACAATGCGACCCCGGTCCACGATCGCCACCCGGTCGCAGACCGTTTCAACCTCGCTGAGCAGGTGGGAGTTGAGAAACACCGTCATTCCCCGCGCTTTGAGTTCGCGGATGATGTCGCGCACTTCACGCCGCCCAATCGGGTCGAGCGCGGAGGTCGGCTCGTCGAGAAAGACGAGCGCGGGGTCGTTGAGTAGCGCCTGGGCCAGTCCGACCCGCTGGAGCATCCCCTTCGAGTAGGTGCGGAGCCGGTCGCCACCCCGCCCGGCCAACCCGACCAGTTCCAGCACCTGGGGGATGCGCTGGCGGCGCACCGCCGCCGGTAGGCCGTAGAGCTGGCCGTGAAAGTCGAGGAACTCGACGCCGCGCAGCCATTCGTGGAAGCGGAATTGCTCCGGGAGGAAGCCGATGCGGCGCTTCGCCTCGATTGCGCCCAGCGGCTTGCCGAGGATGCGCGCCTCGCCCGCAGTGGGAAAGGCCAGGCCGAGCAGCATCTTCATTGTCGTGCTCTTGCCGGCCCCATTCGGCCCGAGAAAGCCGAACACCTCGCCCACGGGCACACCGATCGTCACGTCCTCCACAGCGACTTTCGTGCCATATTCCTTCCGCAAGCCCCGCGTCTCGATCGCGAGCAGGGGCGCCTCCGTCATCGCGTGGTCGGTCGCCGCCGGGCTGGTCGTCGTCATCATCCCATCCTCTTCGACATCGCGCCTACTCATGCTGTTTGACGCATAGGCGGCGAATCTGGTTGCGGCCCGCCAGACAAAAAGGTAGGGCGAGCGGCGAACCGCTCACCCTACGAGACAGGGAGGGGAAGGGAGAGAGGAGGTCAATGCACATTGGTGAGGCTGTTGGCAATCGCCTGCGCCTCGTCGCCGCTGATTGTGCCGCCAACGGCGTAGAGTTTGCCGCCACTCTGCCACACCAGCAGGCTGCCACGTCCCTGACCATCAACAATCAGCAGGCCAGCGTTGCCCTTCACCGTCACGTTCGTCGTGACGGCGTTCTCCGGCACGGGGATGATCAGCGTGGTCTCCCAGTTGCTGACGTTCTTGATCTGGTCCATCGTCTGCTGCGGCAGTAGATTCGGCACCGCCAGCAGCGCCGCACGGAAGGCATTCACGTCCAGCTCGGCCGGCAGGTGCAGGATCGGCCCCGCGCCCGGCACGGACGGATCGGTGTTCGCCATTTGCAGGATGCCGAAGCCCTGCTCGGACTGGCCGTTACTACCGTTGCTATAGAAGGTCGCGACCATCGCCGGCGTATCATAGCCGAAGGTGAGTTTGTCTACGCCTTGCGGCCAGGGGAGCGCGTTCAGTTCCGACGAGTTCAGCAGCGCCAGATACTGCTTCGCCACTGCGACATTGAGTGTGTACTGCGACGATGTGGGGTTCCCCACACCGTATTGCGCGGACTGCGGCGTATAGCCGGTCGGCAGGTGCGTCGGCGCCTGAAGCGTGCCGCCGTGCTGGCTGAAGAACGCCTGCGCGTCGGCTTGGGAACCGACCTGATGGAACGAATCCTTTGTCGCGGTCGTCTGCAACGTGCCGAGATTGGCGAACATCTGCTGGAGTTGCTGTTGCTGCTCCTGCGTGATTTGCTGCGGCATCGGCACGCTGGTCATGCCCTTGATCGGCACGGTGACCGCCTGGAATTGCTGGACGCGAAAGGTCTTGAAGAGCTGATCGGCCAGTGAAGAGACCGGGCTGAAAGCCAGTGCGACGGCGAGAATCGCCAGAATCGCCACGGCCGCGAGCGCCGGGCGCCGTCCTGGCGCGGTGCTGCGTTCGATCATGTGAGTAACCCACTCCTTTGCCTGTTGTAACCAGTCATGTGACACGCCGGCGCGGTCATGCGCTCGCGACGACGCCACTTGCCACTCCTGCTCACGCAGTGTCCGCTGGAAGCGCGCGTAGGCCGTCCGAGCGTGCTGAGATTCCACCGCCGTGCTGAGCGCCGGTTCCCAGGCAGCCAGCCGCGTACCGGCGAGCGCGGCCGTAGCCACCAGCGTGCGGGCGCGTTCCGCGCAGGTCGTGCAGCCGGCCAGATGCGCCGCGATCGCTGCCTGTTCGTCCGCGGCCAGTCCGCTGTCCGGCATGTCGAGGTACGCGCGCAACCGCCCCTCGTCAACGCACCCCATCATGGTCTCCATCGCCGTTGCCTAACTCCGTTCTGTCCCGTGCTCATGTGCGCTACGGTCTTGCTCTGCTTCGTCATACCGGCGGCGGAACTCACGCTCCGCCCGCGCCAGCATCGTCCCAACCGAGCCGGGCGCCACGCCGAGCGCGTCCGCGATTTCTGCGTAGGACATGCCGCCGTGCCTGAGTAGCAAGCAGGCTCGCGCCCGCGCCGGCATTGCATCGAGGATAGCTCGCACCAGCGCCAGCTCTTCCTGGGCCAGCGCCAGCGCCGCCGGGTCCAGCCGCTCCTCGCGCCGCGGCGCGTCCGCCTGGTCAAGCACGGCCGTGCGGCGCAGGCGGGCAGACTGCCGACGGCCGGAGCGCAGCACATTCAGCCCGACGTTGGTGGCGACGCGCAGCAACCAACGGCTCTGACCAGCCTCGTCCGGCGGGACGGATTCTTGCCGGTAAAGACGGAGGAAGACTTCTTGCGCGGCATCTTCGGCTTCTTCATCGGAACCAAGCAGCCGGCGCAGCAGCCGGTGGACCCGGCTGTAGTGCCGGAAGAAGAGCACTTCAAAGCGCACCGTCTCCGGTTCTCTGGCCGCCGGTCTGGTGGCCTGCTCCGGATCGTAGAGGCCACGTGCCAGTGTGTTCACCGCCGCGTCTCCCTTGACGCTCAACGTCTTACGCTCCCGTTGCTTCCAGGTACTTCTCCGGCTCGCGCGCGAAGGCATCAGCGCAACCAGGATTGCAGAAGTAGTAGGTCTTCCCAGCGTAATTGCGAGTGGCAGCAGCGGTGGTTTTGTCAACGGTCATGTGGCAGACTGGATCGACTGCCGTCTCTCCGGCCCGTTTCTTGGACTGAACCGCAAATGGCTGCGTGTCGAAAATCATCCGAATCGAGGCGATCTTCCCATCCTCCAGATGATACCACTCGGCAATCGAGATTGTGCCTGGGTCGGTTTTGGTCACGAGGTCGTAGAGGATACAGACATCTGAGCCATCCACAAAGACCTTGTGCTTGTCTACCCGCGTGAGGAGCGGTCCGCCAGCGTGTTCCGCAACCTTCGCATAACTGTCGGCGTTGTCGAACGTTGCGTTTGGTCCCGAAAACAAGAAGTTGTCGTCGCGGAGGTACTGCCTGGCGGTTGACGCATCTCCGGCATAAAACGCGGTGAAGTACCGCTCCACGATGGTCGCAGCGCCGATCATAATCCACTTACCTCCATGCCTGCCACCGCGACAGCCAGACCGGTCGTGGCGCCATTGCCAGTTCACGGTACCCAGGTCCGCCGCTGTGACTCCGGCCAATCACTCCTTAAGACACCAGGCAGCCAGCGTTTGTGACAGCGCAAAGGCTCACCGAGCGACTTACTGGCGTGACCCGCGCGCCATGATCAACGCCGCCGGCACGACGATGCACATCATGCTATGCTGGTACTGTCGTTCGCGGCGCTGACCACGCCGCACTGGGCGCACGACATATCCCTTGTGTTATTGTAACCTGGATGATACACGATCAACACGGAGGATGGTAGTACGACGGTTGAGCAAGCAATAACGGAACCAGTGTACGCGGACGCGCCATATCCCGATGCGACCACGCTGGACACGATTGCGATCGCGGCGTGCGAGTTTCTCGCGCAGGCGGGTCGTATCGTGATGGAGCGGTACGGCAGCGTACTGCTCGTTGACTATAAAGACAAAGCGAAGGCCGACCCGGTGACAGAAATTGACCGGGCGGTCGAAGCGTTCTTGACTGCGGCAGTCAGCCAGCGCTTTCCCGGTCATGCTGTATTAGGGGAGGAGGGCCAGGATCCTGCGGAAGACACGGAGTTTCTCTGGATCGTTGATCCCGTGGACGGAACCATTAACTATATCAACCAGTTACCATTCTTCGCGATCTCGATTGGCGTGCTCCACTGGCGCCGGCCGGTCGTCAGTGCGCTCCTGCTGCCGGTCAGTGGAGAGCTGTTCCACGCACGGCGTGGCGGCGGCGCATTCTGCAATGGGCAACCGGTGCGGGTGCATCCCGCGCAAACGCCTTCCGGCCGCATCGCCGTCGCGCTGCCACCGGGGTTCTGGTTTCAGTTTCGGGCACGGCGCGCAGTTCGGCGCCATCTAGGCGAGGCGCGTTCGCTCGGTTCGATTGTCTATGAACTGGCGCTGACCACCAGCGGCGGCTTCGGCTATGCCCTGTTTCGCAGCCCGAAAATCTGGGATGTCGCGGGCGGCGTGACGCTTCTCCGCGAGGCGGGTGGCGAAGTGTTGCGGTATAGCAAACGCCGGGGCGTCTGGCAGCCGTTGGACCGCTTCGACGTGCCCCCATCACCCAATGCGGCCAAACCGCGCACGCTCCGCCACTGGAGCAGCCCAGTACTGGCTGGCGCCGCGCCCCTCATCACGGCACTGGCACCGGCCATCACGCCGCGTTACACGCCGGTGGCCCTGCGCGCAGCGCAACGCCGGTATCAAGGTTGGCGGCGCCAGCAGAACACGCCCGCGCTCCCCGCCAAGCCGCCTGCTTAAGCGATCAGCGGCTTCGCGCGTATACGCGAAGCCGCTGATTTGAGGTAGCGGGGGGGGGATTCGAACCCCCGGCCTTCGGGTTATGAGCCCGACGAGCTGCCGCTGCTCCACCCCGCGCTGTGGTGTGGGGGGCCGGGGCGCGCCCGGCGTGGTGGGTGGTGGGTGGTGGGGGGGGGTGGGCCGCCCGCGACGGCCCCGTCTCCCACGGCGTGGAAGCCGCAGTACCCGGCGGCGCTGGCGCGGGGCACGACCGGGTTCGGGATGGGTCCGGGTGGGACCACGCCGCCCACGGTCACGGGCGG
>DASUBC010000591.1:0-6458 GCA_035763465.1 Thermomicrobiales bacterium | reverse complement strand
GACGACCTGGCGCTCGGCGTCGTCGGCACGCGACGGGCGACCGGCTACGGCCGCGAGGTGACGACCCGCCTGACGACCGACCTGGCGCGGGCGGGGCTGACGATCGTCAGTGGGCTGGCGAAAGGCATTGACGCCTGCGCGCACCAGGCCGCCCTCCAGGCCGGCGGGCGCACGATCGCCTGCCTCGGCTCGGGCATAGATGTCATTTACCCCGCCGAACATCGCCACCTCGCCGCGCGCATCGCCGACGGCGGCCAGGGCGCGCTCCTATCGGAATATCACCTGGGCACAACGCCGGAAGCGCAGAACTTCCCCGCGCGCAACCGCCTGATCTCCGGCCTGGCGCTCGGCGTGCTGGTGACGGAAGCGCCCCAGAAGAGCGGCGCGCTCATCACCGCCGACTTCGCGGCGGAGCAGGGCCGCGACGTCTTCGCCGTGCCCGGCAGCATCCTCAGTCCGCACAGCGTGGGGCCAAACGAGCTGTTGAAGGAAGGCGCGAAGCCAGTCACCTGCGCCGATGACATCCTGAGCGAACTGCAACTGGTGCGCCGTGAGGCGCAGGCCGAGACGCGCCGCGCCCTACCGGAGAACGAGGACGAACGGGCGCTCCTGCGCCTGCTCGGCGACGGACCAACGCACATCAACGATCTCGGCCATGCCAGCGGCCTGCCGATGCCCGCCGTCGGCAGCCTGCTAATGCTCCTTGAGTTGAAGGGCTTCGTGCGGCAGGTCGGCGGCGGGCAATACGTGCGGGTCGGCTGAACGCGGCACGGCCCTCACCCCCCTGGAGGGCCCTCACCCCCGCCGCCTGCGGGCGACACCCCCTCTCCCGCCTTGCAGGCGAGGGGGAACACTCGTCAGCGCATCGGCAGTGCCCCCTCGCCCGTGACACGGGAGAGGGGGTCAGGGGGTGAGGGCCGCCGCTCGCTTACGTGCCCCCATCCCCCGCTGATGCCGCCACCGGCGCGAAATCCACGTCGCGGCGGAACTGGCTCATGTAGAGGTCGTAGTAGAAGCCACGCGCCGCCAGGAGTTCGTCGTGCGTGCCGCGCTCGACGATCTGGCCGTCGCGCAGCGCCAGCACCTGGTCGGCGTGGCGGATGGTGCTCAGGCGGTGCGCGATGACGAACGAGGTCCGGCCGTGCAGCAGTTTTTCCAGCGCCTCTTGAATGAGCCGCTCGGTGCGGGTGTCCACCGACGAGGTCGCTTCGTCGAGGATAAGGATGCGCGGGTCGGCCAGCGCGGCGCGGGCGATCGCGAGCAATTGCCGCTGGCCTAGACTGAGGCCACCGCCGCGCTCGCCCAGCACCGTCTCGTACCCCTCCGGCAGCCGCTCGATGAAGGCGTCGGCGTGCGCTAGCTGGGCCGCCGCGATGACCTCGTCGTCGCTCGCGGTGGGCTTGCCGTAGCGGATGTTGTTCATCACCGTGTCGCTGAACAGGAAGGAATCTTGCAGCACGATGCCGATCTGCTGGCGCAAGCTGGCGGCGGTCACGTCGCGCACGTCAATGCCGTCAATCGTCACCTCGCCCGCCGTGACATCGTAGAAGCGCGGGATGAGGTTGGCGATCGTCGTCTTCCCCGCGCCGGTCGGGCCGACGATCGCCACCGTCTGCCCCGGCTCCGCCACCAGATTGATGTCACGCAAAACCGGCTGCCCGCGCTCGTACTCCGCCCAGACGCCGTCAAAGACGACGCGCCCGGCGATCGGCGGCATCGTCTGCGCGCCCGGTTCGTCCTGCAACTCGGGCACGGTGTCGAGCAGCCCGAAGATGCGCTCGCCGCCCGCGACCGCGCTTTGCAGGTTCGCCCAGAGCACCGCGATCTGCGAAATGGGCTGGTTGAAGCGCTGGGTGTAGGCGATGAACGCCACGATCAACCCTAGTGACAACGTCGCGCCGAAGAACGGCTGGTTCCGCAGCAGGATCAGGCCGCCAACGCCCGCCACGATCGCCATCGAGACGTAGCCGAATGCTTCGAGCGTTGGTGACAGCGCACTGGTGTACGCCACCGCGCGGATGCTGGCATCGCGCGACGCTGCGTTGGACTGGTTGAACTGCTGGATGTTCTCGTCCTCGCGGCTGAACGCCTGCGCCTCGCGCACGCCGGAGAGGTTCTCCTGCAAACTTGCGTTCACGTCGCCAACGCTGGTCCGCACCTCACGGTAGGCTTTGCGCGCCTGGGCCGAGAACCACGACGTCGCCAGGAACATCAGCGGCGCCATCGTCAGGGTGATCAGAGCATAGACCGGACTTTGCGAGATCATGCTGTAAGCGATCCAGACAATCAGCAGCGACCCCTGCACCACGCTGACCAGCGGGAAGGAGATCGCTTGCTGAATCGTATTGGCGTCGTTGGTGATCCGGCTCATCACGTCGCCCGCCTCGTGCTTGGTGAAGTAGCCGAGCGAGAGCCGGTGAATCTGCTCGAACACCGCCACCCGCATGGTGCGGAGGACACTCTGGCCCGCGTAGGTCATCAGGTAGAATTGCAGGCCGGTCAGCACCGAACTGACGACGTACATCCCCGTGATAAGCAGTAGCAGCTTACCCAGCCCGGTGAGATAGTCCGCGGTCGTCGCCTGCGGACTGAGCGTCGTGTACCAGCAGTTCGTGGCCGCGCCGCTCGCGACTGCCGGCGCGCCATTGCGCGCGAGGGCAGCTTCCGTCGCCGGCGTCAGGTAGCAGTCCACCGCCTGCCCGATGAGGTCGGGGATGGTCACTTGCAGGTAAGTGCTGAAGACAACCAGCGCCGCGACGAGCAGCAGCACCAGGCGATACGCCTTGAAGAACTGCCAGAAGCGCGCGAGGGTCTTGCTTACCGCCTGGGGCTTGCTGGTCTCCTGGCGGAAGGCGAAATCGCGTTGGCCCATCATCGCGCTAACCCTGCCTTTTCCGCGCCGGTCACCGGCGCCACTGGCGCATCGTCGCCAACCAGTTGCGAGCTGTAGATTTCCGCGTAAATCTCGGACGATTCGAGCAATTCTTCGTGCGTGCCGCGCGCCGCGATCTGCCCGCGGTCGAGCACCAGAATCTGGTCGGCGTTGAGCACGGTGCTGACCCGCTGGGCGATGACGAACGACGTGCGCCCCTCCATCAGCCGGTCGAGAGCGTCCTGAATCCGCTGCTCCGTCTGCACATCCACGCTGCTGGTCGAGTCATCAAGGATCAGGATGCGCGGATTCAGCAGCAGCGCGCGGGCGATGGCGACGCGCTGGCGCTGCCCACCACTCAACGTCGAGCCGCGCTCACCGACCGGCGTGTCGTACCCCAGCGGGGTGGCCGAGATGAAGTCGTGCGCCGCCGCCGCCTTCGCCGCCGCGATGACGTCGTCCAGCGTCGCGTCGGGCCGGCCATAGGCGATGTTGTCGCGGATCGTGCCACTGAAGAGCGTCGTCTCCTGCAAGACAATACCGACCTGGGTCCGCAGGCTCTCGATCGTCACGTCGCGCACGTCAACGCCGTCTATCAGCACCTGGCCTTCGCTGGCGTCGTAGAAGCGCGGCAGCAGGTTGATAATCGTCGTCTTGCCGCTGCCGGTCGCGCCGAGGAGCGCGATCGTTTGCCCCGGCTCGGCGACGAACGAGACGTGATTCAGCACCGGCTCGCCGCCGGGAAAGTAGCGAAAGGTCACGTCCGCGAACTCGACCCGGCCCTGCACGCTACCAAGGGCGACCGCGCCGGGCTTGTTCTCGATGTCGTTCTTCGTATCAAGAATCTCGAAAATACGCTGGGCCGAGGCGCTCGCCTGCGACATCAGGTTGATGATGAAGCCCAGCTGGCCCATCGGGAAGAAGACATAGACCAGGTACAGGCTGAACTTCTGCCACTCGCCCAGCGTGAGCGTGCCGTAGATGATCTGCCGCCCGCCGAAGTAGAGCACCGCCGCCTGGCCGAGGTTGGCGATCAGGAAGATGACCGGAAAGAGGAACGAGAAGGTCCGCGCGACCTTGAGCTGCTGGTCCAGCAGTTCATTGGCCGAGTCGGTGAAACGCGCCGTTTCGTGCGGCTCGCGCGCGAAGGCTTTCACCACCTTCAATCCCGCGACGTTCTCTTGCAGAATGGTGTTCAGCCGGCTGATCCGGATTTGCACCTGCATGAAGAGCGGCTGGGTGATGAAGCCGAAGACCAGGAAGACGACGAAGGCGATCGGCAGGATCGGCAGCACCACCAGCGTCAGCGCGCTGTTGGTGAACCACAGCACGAGCAGCGTGGCGACGAGCAGCACCACTGCCTGGAGCGCCAGCACCAGCCCTTGCCCCAGAAAGAGACGCACCTTCTCGACATCATCGGTGGCGCGGATCATCAACTGGCCGGTCTGGTTCCGGTCGTGGTAACTGAACGAGAGCCGCTGAATCTTGGCGAAGAGTTCGCTGCGGAAATCGTAGGCCACGTTCTGCGAGAGGCGCTCCGCGTTATACAGCTGGCCGAACGCGAAGACCGCGCGCACCGCCGCGAACCCCACAATCGCCAGCATCGCCAGAATCAGCGCCCGGTTCGCGCCGTTGTGGTCGGCCTGCAACTGGGCGATGGTAGTGTTGAGGCGCTGCGCGGCGGCGCTCTGCACCGGCGCCGGCAGCCCGAGAATCTGCCCGGCGGTGAACCCACGCACGACCGTGTCAATGATATGCTGCACCAGTTGCGGCACCATCAGTTGCGCTGCTGTCGCCACGACCAGCGAGCCATACGCCAGGAAAACCAGCCGGTGATACCGGACCATGTAGCGAATCGCGCGCCCAAGCGTGGCGAAGTTGGGCCGGCCTGGTCCGCGTCCCCCGCCTCGCCCCGCCTGCGCGCCAGGCTGCCGTCCTGCTGCTTGCACGGTTCTCTCTCCCGCCCGTCAGGTTCCTGTGCCTTGTGCCAGGGCGTGGCCTGGCTGCCGCCGACCACATAGAGTAGCACGAGTAGCGGTGAAGTACAGCTGTCGCGTGCTACAGGGTACACTGTCCGTTGGTACAGTGTACGTATGCAGGGTGGGCGCCGCGACAGCGCGCCCCACATAGCGATATATCGTTATCGAAAGAAAGAATAACGATATATCGTATTCCTGTCAAGGGGGTGCTTGTTGACGCTCACGGCGGAGGTTTTGTGGGTTTTGTGGGGTTTTGTCCTGGGCGATGGAGGTACGCGAGCGCGCCTGCTCCGCGATGTTTTCTCAGCAGAGCAGGCGCTCACACAATCATGTGCCGCTCGCCGTCGCTATTCGCCGTCGCTCGCTTCCAGCGCGTGGCAACGGCTATCCTGATGTTGCGCCAGGTATTCGCTGAGGTACGCCGGCAACGGAAGATCGCTGAGGCCCGCGAGGTCAACAAGCGGGTCGCCGGCAACCTGGCGCAGCGGTACTACCCCGGCCCAGACCGGCAGCGTGAGGTCGTCGCCCTCGTCCTTCGGCGGGCCACTGCGAACCTTCGCGGCGGCGCTGGCGAGCGGAATCGCCGCGACCGCTGTCGCCTTGAGTTCCTTGCGGCTGGGCAGGCGGGCGTCGTCCCAGCGCCCCGGCAGCAGGCGCTCGGTGAAGCGCGCGAGCGCTGCCAGCTTCGCCTCCGGTTCAGTCAGCAGCTGGCCCTGCCCAAAGAGCACCGCCGAGCGATAGTTGATCGAGTGGTTGAAGACGGAGCGCGCCAGCACAAGCCCGTCCACCAGCGTGACCGTCACACAGACCGGGTGCCCCGCGCCGACATGCTTCATCAGCCGGCTCGCCGACGACCCATGCAGCAACAGCGTGTCGCCGTCCCGCGCGTGCAGCGTGGGGAGCACGAACGGCTGCTCATCCTGCACGAAGCCGACATGGCAGATCAGCGCCTCATCTACAATCTGATAAATCTCCGCCCGCTCGTACTGCCCCCGCTCCGGGTGCCGGATGACCTTATTGCGCCGGGTCCGTGGAAACGCCGTCATGCTCCTGCCACCTCTCACACCATCCAGCCGCGACCAGGCCCACGCCTGCGCGGCAATGAGACGATAGTGACAGAAAAGCGGTCTTGTGAACAGGGCCACTCCAGCGGCATTTACCAGGACCACTTGTCTGCCGTGGCCGGGCGTGCCGTGCAGCCCGATGCCCAGCCGCCGCCGCCATACGTCGCGCCAGGAGTACTATGCATCCAGGACCAGTGTCCTAGACGTCCGTCAGGCCATTCGGGGGATAGTAAAGATTGTAACCTTTGGCTATTCTTCTCTCACGACATGGCGGCAATGACGCGCGGAATGTAGTTGGGCACCTGATCCGCGCCGAGCCAGTGGTGCAACCGGCCACGCGAGTAGCGGGGGCCGGTTTTTGTTTGTGTCTTTGCACGATGAAATTGGTCTCCGCAGGCGTCAGCATAACGGAGGAGAGGAAAAGATCGGTACGTGGACACAGCGCAAATGCAGCAGGTTATTGGCCCATCATGAACGGAAGTAAGCGAGGAAACAGATGACTGGCATAACGAGACAACTACTCACCAGAGCCACTCTGACCGC
>DASUBC010000590.1:0-3221 GCA_035763465.1 Thermomicrobiales bacterium | reverse complement strand
GACGAGACAGCCGCTTTTGTGCGAACCGATCCGGCGACGTTCATCGGCTTCCTCTCGGTCCATCCAGAAGCCCCGGATGTGCTGGAAGAGATGGAGCGCGCGACCCAGGATTTGGGGCTGCGCGGGGTGAAACTGGGGCCGAACTACCAGAACTTCGACCCGCTCGGCCCGGCCGCGCGCCGCGTCTACCAGTACGCGCAGGACCATCACCTGCCGGTGCTCTTTCATCAGGGTACGTCGCCGGTGCGCTTCGCCGATATGGACTACACCCACCCGCGCCACATGGATCGCGTGGCGACGGCCTACCCCGACCTGACGATTATCATGGCCCACATGGGCCACCCCTGGCAGGTGGACTGCATCGCCGTGATTCGCAAGCACCCGCACGTCTGGGCCGATGTCTCGGGGTCGGTTCTGCGCGCCTGGGGCCATTACCAGGCGATGCTGGCGGCGACGGAGTGGGGCGTGCTCGATAAACTCCTGTTCGCGTCCGATTTCCCCGCGTCCACGCCTGCGGAGACTATGGAGTTGCTCCGCAGCGTCAATCAGGTTGTCGCGAATTCGGGCCTGCCCAAAATCGCGGAGGCGCAGATCGAGGCGCTCATTCACCGCGACAGCCTCGCGCTGCTCGGCCTGGAATAAGCGCGACAAGCTAGGTACCAGGATCGGCGACATTGAAGGTGACAGCTCCGAACGATCGCGACGATCCCGCTGCCAGCGGACCGAACTACCAGGTGCGGGCGCTGGAGCGTGCGCTGCGTATCCTGGACGTCTTCAGCCTGGAAACGCCGGAATGGTCGCTTACGGACATCAGCGCGCGGATCGACCTGCCCAAGAGCACGGCGCTCCGGCTCATCGCGGTACTGGAAGCCTGGGAGTTGCTCGAACGCTCGCCCGATACCGAACGCTACCGGCTCGGTGTGCGCGCGTTCGAGCTCGGCGGCATCTACATTCAGAGTACGTCGCTGGAGGCCGAAGCGCGGCCCTTCCTCCAGCAGCTGGCCCGCACCTACCAGCAGACCGCGAATCTCGGCATCCTTAGCGGCGGCGAGATCGTCCATATCGCCGTCGTCGCGCCCGAGCGGCCGATTCATTTCTCGGCAATGCTGGGCCAGCGCGAGCAGCTGCACTGTACCGGCTTGGGGAAGGCGCTGGTTTTTGACTGCACACGCGACGAACTCGCCGCCCTGCTGGAGCGCACTGGCCTGCCCGCACGCACGCAACATACCATTACAGACTTCGACACCTTCTGGCGTCATCTGCAAGAGGCCCGGCAGCGCGGCTATGCGCTGGACGACGAAGAGTCGTTTCTCGGCGTGCGCTGTGTCGCCGCCCCGATCCGCGACGCGCGCAACACGATCGTCGCGGCGCTCAGTATCTCCGGCCCGCGCGGCGACCTGCCGGCCTCGACGCTGCCCGACATTGCTACGGCCGTCATCGCCGCCGCGCAAGGTGTCTCACATCGGCTCGGCCAGCGCATTCAGGAAGGAGGCGATCGGGCGGGGCCGCTCTGAGCAGTGATGTCGAGCCAGATCGCTTGGAAGCACAAAGTCTCGCGTGAAGGAGTCATTGATGCTTGCCGGCTATGTCAGCGATGAGCGCTACGTTGCGATTGGTGATGTCCTGATCGAGTTCGAACGTGATGGCGAGAGCGTCGCTGTTGCCCGGTCGTCGGCGCGTGGCGCCATCCGCGCCGATCTGCCGCCCGGCGATTACCAGGTGACGCTGGTGAAGGACGGCTACGGGTACAAAACGGTCAAGGCTCGCCTCGATGGCGCGACGCCGTACCAGTTCCGCTTGTTGTCGGACCGGCTGGCCGGCTACATGTGGCCGAAATGGGTGCGCGCGGGCGAACGGTCCGAATTCCGCGTCCACTCGCCGGAGCCGTACCGCCTCAGCCTCTGGCGCTACGGCTGGCAAAAGGAGCTGGTGCGTCCGATCGGCTGGTTCGATGAGCACGGGCCGCGCGCCGTGATGCAGGTGACGCCGGACGGCGACTACACGCAGACCGGCATCGGTTGGAACAAGCAGGGCTACGGCAGCCCACACCATACGCAGCTCCTCGCCGGACCGGAACGTTCCGGCCTCTACTACCTTCACGCCGAGGGTGAATCGGGCGCCTTCTTCGCCTTCCCGTGGGTCGTCGCGCCGGCCGCGCCGACCGCGCCAATCGCGGTCCTGGCCTCGACCAACACCTGGAACGCCTACAACAACTTCGGTGGGCGCAGCAACTACATCAACGCGACGGGACTGCCGGAACGGCCGGTCGTCAACGCGCGCCTCGACATGGTGCGCTATCAGCAGGCGGGCGAATATAGCGAGTGGCACCGGCCGGACGACGAATACCAGCCGCTCTCCTTCGAACGGCCTGAGCCGTGCAATAGCCTGCCGGCCGACGCCCAGGTGACCGATTCGCTCCCCGGCCGGCAGCAATGCCATCTCGCGCCCGCCGAATGGCGGCTGCTCGGCTGGCTCGAACGCGAAGGTTATGCCTACGATTTCTACGCGGAAGCGCAGTTGCACGACGGCACACTCGACCTCGACGCCTACAAGGTCGTGATCCTCAGTACCCACCCCGAGTACTGGTCGCGCCGGATGTACGAGCGTCTCAAGGCGTGGGTTTTCGAGCGCGGCGGGCGGCTGATGTATCTGGGCGGCAACGGCCTCAATTGCGAAGTCGAGTTCCTCGATGCGACGACGCTCCACTTCAAGAACTTCCAGCCCCGGTCCGCCGGTTTCGCCAGCGACGCCGAGAGCCGCTTTGGACGCACGGTGGAGAGCGAGGCCAACCTGCTCGGCGTCGTCTACACCGAGGCCGGCATCATGACCGCCGCGCCCTACGAAGTGCGGAATGCCGCGCACTGGGTCTTTACCGGCACGGGCCTGCGCGACGGCGACCTGTTCGGGCAGCACAGCCTGCACGAGCGTATTCCCGGCGGCGCGTCCGGCCACGAGACCGACAAGATGAGCGCGTCATCGCCAGCGAACACAGTCCTGCTGGCGCAAGGAACGAACCCGGAGGACGGCGGCGCGCACATGGTCTTGCACGAACCGACGGGTGGCGGCGCGGTCTTCTCGGCCGGCTCGATCACCTATCCCTGCGCGCTGCTGGTGGACGAGCATATTTCGCGCGTCACCGCCAACGTGCTTTCGCGCTTCTTACAGGATTGATGGTTGCCTGGTCACACCAGCCACGGCAAAATGAGGGAAGGGCAATGGCT
>DASUBC010000589.1:0-5577 GCA_035763465.1 Thermomicrobiales bacterium | reverse complement strand
GCTGGATTGAGGGAGACGACAACCGTCCCTACGCCGTCACACCGCCGCGCCGGCGCGGGCGGGCGAAGCGGGCGAGGATGAGGCCGAGTTCGAAGAGCAGGTACATCGGCGCCCAGACGATCAACATGCTGCCGGGGTCGGGTGTTGGCGTGATCACCGCGGCCAGGATCATCAGACCAACTGCGGCGTACTTGCGGAACGACTTCAATTTGGCGTAGGGCGCGATACCGAGCGTGGCAAGCAGGAACATCACCAGCGGCATTTCGAAGACAATGCCGGTCCACAGCGAGAGGTTGGAGAAGAAGTCCATCACTTCACCAACCCGCATGTCGTTATCAGCCGTCCCCTTGCTGATGCCGAGCAAGAAGTGGAACATATTCGGCACGGCGACACCAGACGCGAAGACGACACCGAGGGCAAAGAAGACGAGCACAAACGGCAGCATATAGTAAACATAGCGCCGCTCAGTGCGCGTCAAGCCGGGCGCCAGGAAGCGAATGAGCTGATAGAGCAACACCGGCATAGAGAAGGCAATACCGAGATAAAACATCAATTTCAGGTAGACAGCGATGTATTCGGTCGGGCTGGTGACCATGAACCGCGCGTTGGGATCGGACTTGACGACGATGTACTTGAAGTAGTTCAGGACATGTTCGGTAAAGAAGAAGCCGATACCCATGCCGACCGCGACGCCGAGCACGCATTTGATCAGACGGTCGCGGAGCTCCCGTAGGTGCTCCTGCAAGGTCATCGGCTCATCAAGGTAGTCTTCATCGTCGGGCGCGGGGACACCGGCGCCGGAGGGCGTTAGCGGCCCGCCGCCATCGGCCGCGCCATTCAGCGGCCAGTTGGCTGTGGTCGTGCCGCGCTCTTCTTCGGTCGTAGCCATGCGTACGTTTCCTTTGCCTGGCGTCACGCCGCCTGCCTGACGGCGCGGTTGGGGAGCGCGCCCTTCCAGCAGCATCGTCCTTGCTCGCTGGAGACGTCGCGGTGAAACCCACTTAAAGTATACGCGATTGCAGCGCGGCCAGCAGGGTGAGTAGAGAGTCGAGAGGAGGGAGTAAGGAGTTCCTCAATATCAGCACGGTGTCCAACTGTAGGCGGAGAGCCAGCCAAAGCAACTCTCTACTCCCTCCTCTCGACTCTCTACTTCGTACCGCATCAACGCAAGAGGGCGCAGGAACCACCACCCGCACCAGCTGAAAGCCGGCGCTGGCGGGCTGTTCCCGCGCCCCATCTGCCTTGCCGTCGCGACGTGCCACCCCCGCGTCGCGCGCTGGCTGGACCGTTTAGCCCTGATGTTCCTGGATATATTCCTGCGCGGCGCCGACAGTCGTCAGCTGGTTGGCTTCCTCATCGGAGATCTCGATGCCAAACTCTTCTTCCAGCGCCATGATCAACTCGACAAGGTCGAGCGAGTCGGCGTTCAGGTCTTCGATGAAGTGCGCGTCCGGCGTCACTCGTTCTTCTTCGACGCCAAGCTGATCGGCGATAATCTTGCGCAGCTTCTCGTTCACGGACCCGGTGTCCGCGGTCATAGTCATTCCTCCTCTATCCAGACGTCCTACCGGTGTGCTGCGGGGACCGCACCGACCGGCGGCGCCCCTCTCTGTAGTGGCGTAGTATAACGGCTCTGCGCGTCCGTGCAAACGGGTCGGGACTACTCGTCTTTTGGCGCATGTCCATCGGGCGTATTGGCCTCCAACCCTTGATCGTCAACGACGGTGCCGAGCACGCCGTTGACAAAGCGGCCGGAATTATCGCTGCCGAAGCGCTTCGCCAGTTCGACCGCTTCATTGATCGCTGCCTTCACTGGCACATCGCGTTCGATCAGCAGCTCCCACAGAGCCATCCGCAAGACGGTGCGGTCAACCGCCGGCAGCTGCGGCACCGGCCAGGCAGGCGCCGTTTTCGCGATGATCGCGTCCAGGCGCTCGCGCTCCGCCAGCACGCCGCGCACCAGGCGCTCGATAAACCGCCTGGTGCCCGGCGGCATCTGGGTATTGCCCAGATACCGTTCCAGGACATCGTCGGCGCTGTGGGTCGCCGTATCTATCTCGTAGAGGGCCTGGAGCGCCGTAATGCGGGCTTCGTGCCGGCGCCCGGACACCACAATACTAGAACTGCCGCTCATGTCCTATCCTGAAGCGAAGGCTTGCCTACCAGGGTCATTCGCTGCCATTCCAGCGCGATGACCAGAGAGACATTGTAGCAGCTCGGCGAGTACGCAGTCTGGCAAGGAGCAACGAGGGTAGCCGCGAACGCGATGCCGCTATGGTCGCCCAGGGGCTGAAGCCCCGGGCTGGGGGGCTGCGCCACGAAGCCCGCCTGCGCGGGCTATCCTCACTCCACGGTTGGTGGTTGCCCCTAACCTTGCGCCGCTCCAGGCCGGCGGCGGCCGGCCTTCGTGGCGCAGCCCCCCAGCCCGGGGCTTCAGCCCCAGGGCGACCTCCCCCGGCACTGCGCGAGACGAGTTATCTTGCCGCACGAAGCAAGTCACGCGTCAGTTCGGCCTGGCCCAGATGCTCCACCGCGTGCCGCGCGACGACGATCAGCACATCGCGGCCGGTGATTGCGCCCCGGCGCGGGTGATTATAGGTCTGGTCTAGCGCGGCCGGCGTGAGGGCGGTCAGCATCGCGGCCAGCCGTGGGCGCAATTCGCCCCAGCGAGCACCGAACACGCTGGCTGAACCCGCCTCCACTACGAACTCCGCCTCGCGTCCCCGCGGCATCGGCTGCCCGACGAGCAGACCCAGCAGGTTCTCCTCCGTGGTTCCCAGCATATGCACCACCAGCGCGTAAAGGCTGTTCGCGCCTGGCGCGGCGGGTTGCCAGTTCAATTCCTTCTGCCGTCAGTCCGTCCAGACAGGCGATCAGCCGGTCGAGTGAACTGGCGATGTAGCGCCAGAAGAGCGTTCCCTCGTGCATTTTTACCCCACCGGCGCCGGCCGCCGCGCCGGGCGCCTCTACCGCCAAGCCCGCCAGCCTCATCAATCACCCCCGATCATACAGCCCAGGCAACAGCCTCATCCTGATCAACCTACAAAGCAAACTGGCGGTGACAGAGAACTGTCACCGCCGGTCTACGCACCTATCCCCTATCTATTTCACCCGATAATTCGGCGCTTCCTTCGTGATCATGATGTCGTGCGGGTGGCTCTCGCGCAGGCCCGCCGCCGTGATGCGGATGAAGCGGGCGCTCGACTTCATTGCCTCGATGTCCGGCGCGCCACAATAGCCCATCGCCTGGCGCAGGCCACCGACCAGTTGATAGACGATATTGTTCAGCGGCCCTTTGTAGGCCACGCGCCCTTCGATCCCTTCCGGCACCAGCTTATCCGCGCGGTCCACGTTCTCCTGGAAGTAGCGGTCCTTGGAGAAGGAGCGGTTCCGCATGGCCGCCAGCGAACCCATGCCGCGATATTCCTTGAAGCGCTCGCCCTGGTAGAGCACCACTTCGCCGGGGCTCTCGTCCACGCCGGCCAGCAGGCTGCCGAGCATCGCTACGTCCGCACCGGCCGCGATCGCCTTCGCTACATCACCCGAAAACTGAATGCCGCCATCGGCGATGACCGGGACGCCGTAGCGCGCGGCGACCTGCGCGCAGTCGTAAATCGCGGTTATCTGCGGCACGCCGGTCCCGGCGACGACGCGCGTTGTGCAAATTGACCCTGGCCCGATGCCAACTTTGAGCGCATCGGCGCCGACGTCAAGCAACGCCTCGGCTGCCTCGGCCGTCGCGATGTTACCGGCGATGACCTGTACGTTCCAGCGCGCCTTGATTTGCCGCACCGTCTCAATCACCGCGAAGGAATGGCCGTGCGACGTGTCCACCACGATCACGTCCACATCTTCGTCCAGCAGCGCCGCCACGCGCTCCATACCATCCGCGCCGACGCCGACGGCCGCGCCGACGCGCAGACGCCCCTGTGCGTCTTTCGTCGCGTTGGGGAACTGGATGCGCTTCTGAATGTCCTTGACGGTGATGAGACCCTTCAGGCAGCCGTTAGCGTCCACCACCGGCAGCTTCTCGACCTTATTGCGGTGTAGGATTTCCTTCGCGTCGTCGAGCGTCGTGCCGACCGGCACGGTGACGAGGTTGGTGGACGTCATCAAATTCGCGATCGGCTGCGCCGTGTCCTCTTCGAAGCGCAGGTCGCGATTCGTCAGAATGCCGACCAGATGGCCCGCTTCGTCGGTGATCGGCACGCCGGAGATGTGGTAATGCGCCATCAGATCGAGCGCGTCGGCGACGCGGTCATCGGGCCGCAGCGTCACTGGCTCCACGATCATGCCCGATTCCGACCGCTTGACCTTGTCCACCTCGGCAATCTGGTCTGCGATGGAGAGGTTGCGGTGGATGATACCCAGGCCGCCCTCACGCGCCAGCGCGATGGCCAGCCGCGCCTCGGTGACGGTGTCCATTGCCGCCGAGACGATCGGGATTTGCAGCCGGATTTGCCGGGTCAGGGAGGCTTCCGTGGAGACATCACGCGGCAGCACCGCCGACGCGGCCGGCATCAAGAGCACATCGTCGAAGGTCAGCCCTTCCTTGGCGAATTTCTCATCGCGCGCCGCGCTACTCCCCATGCCCAACGGTAAACTTTCGACCAACCGCTCCACCTGTACCTCCTACCCTATTCTCTTACTTCGTCAAACGATCCGAAAATCTGCTCTATTCCGCCTAGAGAAGCGCCGCGCCCGCACAACGGCGGGCGCGGCGCGCACTCCTGTAAGTCGTTTCCGTGGCGGACAGCACCGCCGGCTCATCGCAACACCTCGGCGGCAACCGGCACCGGCGCGACCAGGTGCAACCGCGCGAGTGTTTCGTCTGCGACCGCGCTGTACGCGAGCGCGCCGCGCGACGCCGGATCATAATGCAGGATGCTCTGCCCGTACGACGGCGCTTCGGCCAGGTGAACGCCGCGCGGAATCGCCGTCTCGAAGAGCCGGTTCGGGAAGAAGCGGCGCACTTCGTCGGCGACCTGCGCCGAGAGACGCGTGCGCCCGTCGTACATCGTCAACAGGACGCCCAGGATATCGAGCCGCTGGTTGAACGTGCGCTTGACCAGTTCGATGTTGTTCGCCAGTTGCGCCAGCCCTTCCAGCGCCAGAAATTCGCACTGAATGGGGATGATCACGCCTTCGGCGGCGGTCAGCGCGTTCAGCGTCAGCAGCCCCAGCGAGGGCGGGCAATCAACAATGACCAGATCATAAAAGCCACGCGGCAGTGTCGTCAGCGCCTCCGCCAGCCGGCGCTCGCGCTCATCGGCGGTGGTCAGCGCCGCCTCGGTCTCCGCGCCGAGCAGCACCGAGGTCGAGGGCACGATCGCCAGCCTGGGCAAGTCCTGCCCAGCGGGCACGACCGCATCGAGCAGCGGCAGCCGGTCGTTCAATACATCGTAGATGGAGAGGTCGCAGGATTCTTTGTCTACGCCGAGGCTGCTGGTCGCATTGCCCTGCGGGTCAATATCAATCAGCAAAATTTGGTAGCCGCGCGCCGCGAGGTAGGCGCTCAGGTTGACGGCGGTCGTCGTCTTCCCGACGCCCCCCTTCTGATTCGCCAGAGCCAGTACC
>DASUBC010000588.1:0-5299 GCA_035763465.1 Thermomicrobiales bacterium | reverse complement strand
TGCGATCGCGCACGCCGGACGCCAGCAGACCCGCCAGGATCGCGCCGGTTGTGGCGCGGCTATACGTCACGACGTCGGCGGGCGACAGCGTCGCCACTTCTGTGCGTCGCTGGAGCGCCTGGAGCGCGCTGTGTTGCACCGTGCTCGCCGCCAGCGCGCCGGTGGCATAACGCGCGGCTGCTCGCCAGCCATAGGGTCTGGCGAGCAGCGCGCCGAGCGCCGTACTTGCTCCGGCCATTGCCCAGGCCAGCCAATCCGAATGTCCTGGACACCGCTGGAGCGTGCCGTCTGGCATGGTCGGACTCCTGCGCGTACACAGCGGTTCCTGGCCGGTTCCGGTATCCTTCCCGAACGCCGAAGACGTGCGTGATGCCTTCAATGCAGGAAAGGATGTGAGGCCGATGACTATTCCAGCGTCCTTGCACGACCAGCGTATCGCACGGTGGCGGCAAACGCCCGCAACGCGCCTGGCTAGCCCGGCTGACGCCGCGCGCCTGCTTGACCAGCTCGGCGTGGTGACGCTCTTTCCCGTCTCACCCGAAGTGCCGAACTTCTTTCAGGCGTACCTGGGCGATCCGGACGCGCCGACCGACTCCGGACACGACACGCCGTCGGGCGAGGTCTATTCCTGGCGCTGGACGCTCGGCCGCCAGGAGGCCGGCTTCTACACGACAATCGTCCGCAACCGGCCCACCTGGGTGAGCTGGCCGCTGGTGCCCGCAATCCTGCGGCTGCGTGGCGACCTGCGCTCGCCCGGCGCGATCCATGCGGCGGGGGAATTATCGTCGGATGCGTTGCGCGTCGCCTCGGCCCTCGCGACGGCCGGTGGCGTGCTCACCACGGGCGAGTTGCGCCGCGCCGCCGGTTTTCCGACCGGCAAGGAGCAGCGTGCTGCCTACCTCCGAGCCGTCGCAGAGCTCGATAGCCGGCTACTGCTGGCGAAGGTCTTCGCGCCAGACGACCTTGACATGCGCCACGCGCTGGTCAGCACGCGCTATCCGCAGCACGTCAGCGCGGCCACAGCTCTGACGCGCGAGACCGCCCTCGACGAGTTCCTCCGCGCCTATCTGCCGGCGGCGGTCTATGCCGTGCCGCCGGTGCTGGCGCGGCATCTCGGCCTACCCGAAGCAGAGCTGCGGGCCGGGCTTGAGCGGCTGGTGAGCGCGAACCTCGCGGCGCCAATCACGCTTGAGAGCCACAAAGGCGCGTGCTACACCTGGGTGGCGGATAGCGCGGCGACGTGATTCGCGCGTCCGCCTACTGTGCCGGCGCCATCACCAGGTCGGCGGCTTCCGTGATCCGGTTGATCAGGTTGGCGAAAGCCGTCACGAGCACCAGATCGGCCAGCGCGTCCTGTCCGAGCGCGGCACGTAGCGCCGCGACTTCGCCCGCCGTGATCGCCTTCGCGCCGGTGGTCAGTTTGCTGGCGTAGGCCAGCACCATGCGCTCGTGCTCATCGAATTGATCGGGCCAGCGATCCGGCGTCTTGATCGCCGCGATCTGCTCGTCCGTCAGCCCTGCCCGCTTCGCCGAAGGGGCGTGCGCGCGTTGTCACGTATCGCAGTCGTTGATGACTGAGGCACGCAGGAAGGCCAGTTCGCGCAGTCGCTGCGGCAGCACGTTCTCCGTCTTCATATTGGCGACGAAACTGAGATATGCCTCACGCGTCGTCGGTTTCAGCGCCAGGAGTTGCTGCGACAGCGACAGGCGAACGCGCGGTCTCGCTGATTCTGACTGGCTCATGCTGAGTCCTCCACTTCGTGACAACGTTAGCCGCGAATCCGGCCGCGTGACAGGTGCCGCACCATCGGCAGCAGTTCACACTTGTATTCGATCAGCGCCGGCGCGTGAGCGGCCAGGCCCTCGCGCAGCGCGCCGCGCAGTTCTTCCGGCGTTTGCACGCGCCGCGCGGCGATGTTGAAGGACTCTGCCAGTTTGACGAAGTCGGGGTTCACCAGATCGCTGGCGATATAGCGCCCGCCGTAGCGCGTCTGCTGAATGCGCCGCACGTTGCCGTACGCGCCGTCATTGAAGACGATCGTCACCACGTTGAGGTGGTGCTGATAGGCCGTGGCGAGGTCCGGCATGGTGTACATGAAGCCGCCATCGCCGCAGGCCGCGATGACCGGCCGATCGGGGTAGGCGGCTTGCGCGCCGAGCGCCGTGGCGAAGCCGTAGCCAAGCGTGCCCTGATACCCCGCGCCTATGTAGGTGCGCGGCGCGTAGACCGGCATCCCGATTTCCGCAAACGCGCCGATCTGCGTGATGTCGCCGACGAAGATGCCGTCGTCGGGCAATTCCGCGCGGATGACCTCGGCGATCGCCTGCAATGGCTGAATCTCGAAGAGCTGATCGGCGGCCCACTCGCGCATCGCGGCGACGTCCTCAGTGCGCGACTCGCGGCTGTGGTTGTAGCGCCCAGCACGCTCCGCCAGGTCGGTCAGCCCGGTGCGTGCCTCGGCGACGATGCCGACTGCCGGTGGGCGGATGCGGTCGAGTTGCGCCGGATCAATGTCGAGCCGGACGACCTTGAGATTGTCGTCAGTCCCCCAGTCGAGCAGCGCGCGGTCGAAGCGCGTGCCGACCGCCAGGACGGCATCGGCGTCGGCCCAGGCTTTGCGCCCGCCGAGCAGCGTCAGCGCCAGCGGATGCCGGTCGCTCACCGTGCCGCGCCCATTCGGCGTCATGATGATTGGCGCTTGCAATGCCTCGGCCAGTTCCTGCACGAGATCGCCCGCGCCGGTCGCCCCACCACCGGCGACGATCACCGGCCGTCGCGCGGCGCCGAGGAGCCGGGCCGCCTGGTCAATCGCCTCCGGGTCGGGCGCGGGGGCGCTGTCCCAGGTCATGACCGGGTCGAGCAGCGCCACGTCGGCGCGCAGGCCCATGATGTCGGGGGCCATCTCCAGCGCCACGGGCTGCACGCGGCCGGTATGCAGCTGCTGGAACGCCTCGCGCACGGCCGCTGGCGTGTCGGCGGGGGCGTCAATGCGTGCTGCCCACTTGGTGAAGTGCTGGTAGAGGCCGAGCTGGTTGGGTATCTCGTGCAGCGCGCCGATGCCGGCGTCAATCTGCTCGGAGGCGATTTCGCCGGCCAGGCAGAGGACGGGCGCGTTGCAAGCGTACGCCGTGCAGAGTCCCGCGCCGGCGTTGAGCAGCCCCGGTCCCGGCACGACCAGGCAGACGCCCACCCGGCCAGTCGCCTGGGCGTAGCCGAAGGCCATGTACGCCGTCGTTTGCTCGTGCCGCGTATGAATGATGCGGAAGTTCTCGCGCTCCTCGTACAGCGCGTCGAAGAAGTTGTCGAGTTGCGCCCCCGGCAAGGCAAAGATCGTGTCAACGCCATAGGCTTTGAGCGACCGCGCGAGGGCCTGTCCGCCAGTCAGCTGGGTCATCTCCGTCCCTCCATTGTTCGCCGGCCACGATGCCAGAGGGCCAGTATACTACGTGGGTTTTAACGATAGACGATAGACGATAGACGGTAGGTGCTCGTTATGAGCACGGTGCTAGTAGATCAGCACCGCCTTGTGGAGAGGAACTACCGTCTATCGTCTACCAGCTCGTAACTGGAGTAAGATGCGCCAGATGGTGTAGATGCGCGAAGGACGGGGCAGATGGGGCAGCAGGGCGGCGAACTGGCCGCGTTCATGGCAGCGGCACTGGTCGCAGCGCGCCGTGGAGGCGTGATTCTGCTTGACCTGTTCGGCAAGGTGGAGCAGATTGAGCATAAAGGGCCAATTGATCTTGTGACCGAAGCCGACCGCCAGGCAGAGGCCGCGATCGTTGGGGCACTGGCAGCACGCTTCCCCGACCACCAGTTCATCGCCGAGGAAGGCACCGGCGCGGGGGCCAGCGCGGGCGCGTATCGCTGGCTGATCGATCCGCTCGACGGCACGACCAATTACGCGCACGGCAACCCCTATTTCGCGGTCTCCATCGCGCTCCAGCACGGCGGCGAAACCGTGGTTGCGGTGGTTCACGACCCGACGAGAGGCGCGACCTTCGCCGCAACACGCGGTGGCGGAGCGCAGCTCAACGACCAGCTGATCCGGGTCTCGACGACGACCGACCCGGCGCAGGCGCTCATCGGCACCGACTTCCCCTACAACCCGGCCTATCGTCCGCTAGCGGTGCGGCGCGAGCATGCCTTCGCCGATGCTGTGCAGGCGGTGCGGCGCAATGGCGCCACCGCGCTCGACCTGTGCTACGTGGCGGCCGGGCGCTTCGATGGCTTCTTCGAGGGCTATCTGAAGCCGTGGGACTGCGCGGCCGGCGCGCTCATCGTGTGCGAAGCAGGCGGGCAGGTCAGCGACTTTCAGGGCGGTCCATTCGATCCATTCCAGGGCGACATCGTCGCCAGCAACGGTCACTTGCACGCGGCGATGCTGGCGGTGCTGGCGGCGACGGGGTAACGGAGTCTGAAGGTCTGAAGGTCGCAAGTCAAAGGTCTCTCGTTAGCAGTCAGTGCCAATCAACAAGCACGGTGCTGGTGATGAGAGACCTGTGACCTTCTGACCTGCGACCCGCCCAGTTTAGTCGGCGGCGAGCGCGGGAGCGGTGCGCGCGGCGCGCACGGCCGCTCGCGCCAGGATTAGCGTTGGGTCGAGCAGCGGAACAGAAACCATCGGTGGGTGCAGCACGATCGGGATTTCGGTGCAGGCCGCCAGCAAGACCTCCGTGCCGCGCGCGATGAGTGCCTGGCCAGCCTGCGCCAGCCAGCCGCCGACCTCCGGTCGCATATCACCGGCCTTGACTGCTTCGATCGCGGCGTCCACCAGTCGCCGCTGCTCCTCGGCTGGCGGACTCAGCGGCTCCAGCCCATGCGCGCGCAGCGCGTCGTGATACAGGCCGGTGGTGATGGTGCCCTGGTAGGCCAGGATGCCGATGCGCCGCGCCTGGGGAAACTCGGTCAGCACCGCCTCGGCAGTCGCGGCGATCATGTCGATGATCCGGACGCCGACGTGTGGCCGGAGCCTGGGGAGAAAAGCGTGTGCAGTGTTGCAGGGAATGACGATGAAATCGGCCCCGGCGGCGACGAGCCGCTGGGCGCTCACGACCAGGCCCGGTAAAGCGTCCGGCCCCGTGCCGTTGAGCGCGGCGGTACGGTCGGGGATCGCGGGGTCGGAGTCAATGATGACGTGGCAGTGGTCCTGATCGCGGCGCGCGGGCGTCGCGGCAATGATCTTCTGGTAGAGGTCGGCGGTCGCCAGCGGCCCCATCCCGCCGAGAATCCCGATTGTCTGGCTCACGCGATATTGCTCCTTCCGGCAAACGGCAAACGCTGGGGCGCGGCACGATC
>DASUBC010000587.1:0-2129 GCA_035763465.1 Thermomicrobiales bacterium | reverse complement strand
GGGCAGTGCTCGCGCCAGGGATCAGGAAGTCGTGCGATGAGCCAGACACGGAAACTCTTACGACCATTTCGTTATGTCACGCCATTCGGCGTGGCGGCGCTGACCGGCGCGCTCGGCATCGCGGCATACACCGGGCGTTCGCTCAACACGCCGCGCCGCCAGACCTGGCTGGATAGTTACACCTTTTCGCCCTTCGAGATGCAGGTGCCCTATGAGCCGGTCAGTTTCGTGACCGAAGACGGTGTGACGATTCGCGGCTGGTGGCTGCCGCGCGCGGAGAGCCGCCGGGTCGTTGTCGCCTGCACGGGGCATCGCGGCGCGAAGCACGAATTGCTCGGTATCGCCTCGGGCCTCTGGCGCGCGGGCGACAATGTGCTGCTCTTCGATTTCCGGGGCTGCGGCGAGAGCGATCCCGCGCCGCCCTCGGTCGGCCATAACGAGTTGCCGGACGCCCGCGCGGCGGTACGTTTCGCGCAAGAGCGCCTGCCGGCGGGTCAGATTGGGCTGCTCGGCTACTCGATGGGCGGCGCGGTGGCCATCCTCGCCGCCGCCGCTGATCCGAGCGTGCGCGCGGTCGTCGCCGATTCGTCCTACGCGGCGATCAGCGATGTCATCGCCAATGCCTACCGGCGGCGCCGCTTGCCCGCGCAACCCTTCCTGGCCGTCAGCGACCGCTACAATGGCTGGCGCTATGGCTATCGGTATGCCGCGCTGCGGCCGGTTGACGCGATCGGCCGCCTCGCGCCACGCCCTGTCCTGCTGATTCACGGCGCGGCCGACGAACTGACGCCGGTCGCGCACGCCGAGGAACTCTACGCGGCAGCCGGCGAACCCAAAGATCTCTGGATCGTCCCCGGCGCGCCGCATTGCTGCGCGTACTTCGCTGACCGTGAAGCCTATGTGGCGCGAGTGGCGGCGTTTTTCGCGGGGGCGCTGGAGACGTAGTTGCAGGTTGGCAGGTTACAGGTTGCAGGTTCTCGGTAAGTCAAGGCGGTGGCAGTCAACCACCGCGTTCGCTAGCCCCAACCTGCAACCTGCAACTACGCTCTCCTTACCGCTGCGCCAGTAGCGCCTCCTGCCAGGCGACCTGAGCGCGCAGGCCGTCAGCCGGGAGAGTGTGGGGTGTATAGCCGAGCTCGGTCTGGGCTTTGGTGAAATCGGCCATGGTGTGACGCTGGTCGCCGAGGCGGGCAGGACCGTTGACGCGCTCGGCGTGGTGGCCGGTGAACTGTTCCAGCAGCGCGAGCATCTGATTGAGCGAAACGGAGACGCCGCCGCCGAGGTTGTAGACCTCGCCCGGCCGTCCTTTCGCCAATCCCAATAAGGTGCCGGTGACGCAATCGTCAATATAAGTATTGCTGCGCGTCTGCTCGCCATCGCCGTAAATCGTGATCGGGCGGCCCAGCAAGAGCGATTCGATGAAGATGTAATAGGCCATGTCGGGGCGCTGGCGCGGGCCGTAGTTGGAGAAGTAACGCAACGCCACCACCGGCAGACCGAAGTTGGCATGGTAGGCCAGCGCCAGCTTCTCCGCCGCCAGTTTCGTGACGCCGTAGGGAGACACCGGCCGCAGCGGCATCATTTCATCGCCGCACGCCTCCGCGCCGTAGACCGACGAAGTAGAAATATAGAGCAGGCGGCGGCGCTCCAGGTCGCCTGCGGCGCGCATTGCCTCTAGCAGCCGCTGGGTGCTCGTGATGTTGCAGGTGACGTAGAGGTCGAAGAGTTCCCAGCGGTTACCCGCCAGCGCCGCCTCGTGAATAATGGCGTCGGCGTCGGCGACCAGCGGCGCGAGATTAGCCGTCGCCAGGTCGGCCTCGACGAAGCGAAACGCGCGCTCGTCGCGCAACCGCGCCAGGTTGCGCTCTTTGATTGGGCGCGGATAGTAGGGCACGAACGCGTCAAGGCCCGTGACCTCGTGGCCCTCCGCGATCAGTCGCTCGCAGACATGGGAGCCGACGAACCCGGCTGCTCCCGTCACCAGAACCCGCATTCTTCCTCCAACAATTTGCCTGGCCTTGCCCTTATCCGCGCTGGCAGGGCACGCGCACGCTGAATTCGCTGCCCCGCCCGACTTCGCTTCGCACGGTGATGGCGCCGCCATGCTGGCGGACGATCTGGTCAGTAAT
>DASUBC010000586.1:0-5465 GCA_035763465.1 Thermomicrobiales bacterium | reverse complement strand
CCGACCTCGTCCACCTCCTCGGCCGGGTCGTGCTCGAAATGGGGCACACCGAGGTACTCGCCCACGTCCTGCTCGTCCACGACGACGGCGATCGCCGTTGGCGCGGCGTCGCCGACCGTTTCCTGCTCGTCCGCGCCCGCGACGCGCCGCGCGACCTTGCGGCAGATACCGCCGATCTGGCGTTCCAGGCCGCGCACGCCCGATTCACGCGTGTACTGCCGGACGATCGCCAGCAGCGCGCTGTCGGTGAGCGCGAGTTGTTCCGGCGTCAGGCCGTTCGCCTCCAGTTGCTTCGGCAGCAGGAAGTTGCGGGCGATTTGCAACTTCTCGAACTCGGTGTAGCCGGTGACTTCGATGATCTCCATCCGGTCGCGCAGCGGCGCCGGGATGGGGTCGAGCTGGTTGGCCGTGCAGATGAAGAGCACCTTCGAGAGGTCGAACGGCACTTCGAGGTAATGGTCGGAGAAGGTGTTGTTCTGCTCGGGGTCGAGCACTTCCAGCAGCGCCGACGACGGGTCGCCGCGCCAGTCCGCGCCGAGCTTGTCTACCTCGTCGAGAATGAGCACCGGATTGCGGCTGCCCGTGTCGCGCAGCGCCTTGATGACGCGCCCCGGCATCGCGCCGACGTAGGTGCGCCGGTGGCCGCGAATCTCCGCTTCGTCATGCACGCCGCCGAGCGCCATCCGGCCGAAGTTGCGACCGAGCGCCCGCGCGATGGACTTGCCCAGACTGGTCTTGCCAACGCCAGGCGGGCCGACGAAACAGAGAATCGGCGCCTTGAGCTTGTCGCCAGCCAGCTTGCGGACGGCGATGTACTCGACGATCCGCTCCTTGACCTTATCCAGCCCATAGTGGTCTTCCTCCAGCACCTGGCTGGCATGGGCCAGCGAGAGCTGGTCGGGCGTTTCGACCGCCCACGGCAGTTCGGTCAGCCACTCCAGGTAGGTGCGGATGATGCCGATTTCGGGCGAATGGGGCGGTTGCTGTTCCAGGCGCTCGACCTGGGCCAGCGCCTTCACCTTGACCGCCTCGGGCATCCCGGCGGCGTCAATCTTCTCGCGCATCTCGGCGGCGAGTGACGCTTCCGCCGAACCTTCGCCGAGTTCCTTCTGAATCGCGCGGAGTTGCTCGCGCAGGTAATACTCGCGCTGCTGCTTGTCCATGCCCGATTGCGCTTCGGCCTGGATTTGCTGGCGCAGCGTCAGCACGTCGAGCCGCCGCTGCACGAAGACGGCGACGGTCTTGAGCCGCTTGACCGGGTCGAACTCTTCCAGCAGTTCCTGGCGCTGGGCGGAACTGAACTCTGGCGAGAAGGCGATCAGGTCGGCCAGCCAGCCCGGTTCGTCCACGCCGCGCACCATTTGCAGCACTTCTTCGGGGACGTTCGGCATCATGCCCAGGTAGGTTTCGACCTGCTCCAGCACGGTCGCCATCGCGATTTCGGCTTCCGGCGTGCGCTCGCTGGGGTCGTCGCGCAGTTCGAGCGTTGCCAGCGGAAAGCCTTGCCCGACCCCAAAATCAACGACTTTGCCGCGCGATTGCCCCTGTACCAGCACGGTGGTCGGCCCGCCGGGGCGCGTCAGTTGCTGGCCGACCTCGGCGATGACGCCGACCGTGCAGAGTTCATAGTCGTCCGGCTCCGCCACCGTGCCAGCAGCGTCATCTTCGCTTTCCTCGCGCGGCGCCGGACGCTCAGTCAGCAGCAGAACCTGCTGGCCGTAACTGGACGCGGCAGCGATGGCGGCGGCGGTCTCCTCGTCTTCCACGGCCAGCGGCAGCGACATATGCGGCAGGAGCAGCGTCTCGTCCATGACGATAACCGGCAGCACCAGCAGCGGCGGGGCGACCACTTTCGGCTGTTTCCCGCGCGTCGCCCTGGTTCCCCGTTTCCGCGCAGGTTGTTCTTGCATCGCCATCGGCACTCATCCTGTTCTGTATGACACGAGCACTGGCTGTGCTGTCGGGAGATCGCCCGGTCATGAAGAAGGACAGCGCACGGGAAGAATTGGTCACGCGCGCTGTCACACCGCGTTCAAGGATAGCAAAGCCCGCAAAGCCGGACAAGCACCGTGCTTGATTGAACTACGCGTCACTCATTACTCATTACTGGAAAACAACTTGCCCACGTTACTCGTTCACCTGTTAGAACGCGCTACGGTCTTTTGGCGTTGCGGCGGGCACGGACAGGAGGGTACAGCGATGCAGTGGTACATCGTGCCGGCGGTGCTGTTACTGGTGACGAGCGGCGTGATGGCCGGAGGATTGGTCATGGTCGCGCTGGGCATCGCGCCGACCTTCGTCCACCTCGCGCCGCCAATGTACGTGACAACGCACCAGACGATGGACGCCTATATCGAACGCTATATGCCTCGCAATACGCAACTGACGCTGCTGCTGGCGGTGATCACCGCGATTCTGCGGGGGCGCTTGCTCGCCAGGGTGCTACTCGTCATCGGTATCGTCCTCACGGGCGCGGTCGCGCTGATTTCCGAGACGCGCAATGTGCCGATCAATAAGCAGGTGCTGACCTGGAATCCAGATACGCCGCCCGGCGACATGAACGCGATCTTCGCGCGCTGGATTCGCTTCAACTGGCTGCGGACGGCCGCCGGGGTGCTGGCGCTGGCCGTCTTCGCGGCGGCCGCTATCCTGCCGGCGTAAGCACGGACGCTCCAGGCGCGGCCGGCGACCTACCCTGGATGCCCGCCGCCCGCCCACACGCTCCATTTACACTGCGGCAAGAGCACCGAAGCGCCGTTCGCGCGGGTGCGCCGTGCCGCTGTCCTTCGCGCTGCATCCATCAGGCGTCACTCCTCCTCAGCGCCGCGCTCGCCGTCGATCACCAGCGCGCGAACATGAGCAAGATTGAAGAAGTAGCGCGCGAGTGGCTCGACTATGCTTCCCTCATGGCCGCCGGCCATCGCCGCTGGTCACGCGCGGCGCGGACTGACCAGGAGGGAGCGCGATGTCCACGACGACCGATATGCAGCAGCACGTTCAGAACGCCATCGAGCAACTGGTCGCGTCCGGCGAGGAGCGCGGGCTACAGGTAGCCGTCTACCAGCACGGCGTCCAGGTGGTGGACGCCGTCGCGGGCGTAGCCGACCTCGCCACCGGGCGGCTGGTCACGCCGGATACCCCGTTCTTCAGTTTCTCGATCGGCAAGGGCGTGGCCGCGACCGTGGTGCATGTGCTCGCCGAGCGCGGTGCCCTCGCCTATGACACCCCTATCGTCGCGCTATGGCCGGAGTTCGGCGCGCACGGCAAGGAGCGCACGACCATCCGGCACGCGCTCAGCCAGTCGGCCGGCGTGCCGGGCCTGCCACCCGGCCTCACGGTGGAGGATATGTGCGACTGGGAGAAGATGTGCGCTATTATCGCCGCCTCCGAGCCGTGGTGGGAGCCGGGCACAAAGATCGGCTATCACGCCGTGACCTTCGGCTACATCATCGGTGAGATCGTGCGCCGGGCCAGCGGCAAGCCGATCTCGCAGGTATTGCGTGACGAGGTGGCGGGGCCGCTGGGTGTCGCCGACGAACTCTTCTTCGGTGTCCCGGCGGCGGAGTTAAACCGGCTGGCCCGGCTGGAGGATGCCGCCGGCAGCCAGGGCATGATGGACGGAGTGCCCGCCGACTCGCCGATGCTCAAGATCGGGCCGTGGGAATGCACGACCGCCGCCTATGGCAACCGTGCCGACGTGCTCCAGGCCAACATCCCCGCTGGCGGCACCGTGACCGCCCGCGCCGTCACCCGCATGTACGCCGCGCTGCTGGGCGAGGTGGATGGTGTCCGGCTGATCTCGCCGGAACGGCTGCGCGAAGTCTCCACCGTGGCGATGTCCGGTCCCGACCAGGTCTTCGGCTTCCCGACCGCCTGGGGGCTGGGCTACTCGATCAGCCAGAACCCGCCGACCGAATTTGGCGTGGGCGGCGTCGGCGGCAGCAATGCCTTCGCCGACACCGCCACCGGCACGACCTTCGCGCTGACCAAGAACCGCCTCACCTCCAGTTTCACCACCGCCGAGCAGGTCGCCAGCATCGTCAAGCAGGCGGTCGCCGGCCGCTAGACCCTCATATTGGACTCACAGAGAAAGGGACAACGATGGTGAACACAGCCCCTCGGACCGGCTACGCGCCGGTGAATGGCCTCAACCTCTACTACGATCTTCATGGCGCGGGCGCGCCCCTCATCCTGTTGCACGGCGGTTTCGGCGCGACCGGCATGTTCGGCGAAGTGCTGCCCACGCTCGCCGCGCGCCGGCAGGTCATCGCGGCCGACCTGCAAGGCCACGGGCGCACCGCCGACATTGACCGCCCCCTGCGCGCCGATCTGATGGCGGACGACATCGCCGCGCTGATCACACACCTGGGCCTGCCCACGGCCACCGTCATGGGCTACTCCCTTGGCGGCGCCGTCGCCCTCCAGACCGCCATTCGCCACCCGCACCTCGTGGATCGGCTCATCGTCGTCTCGACGGCCCACAAGCGGGCGGCCTCGTATCCAGGCGTGCTCGCGGGCATGGATCAGGTCAGCGCGGCGGTGGCCGAGACGATGAAGCAGTCCCCGATGTATGAGCTGTACGCCAGCATCGCGCCGCGTCCGGAGGATTGGGCAACCCTGTGGGGCAAGGTTGGCGACAGCCTGCGCGTGGACTACGATTGGTCGGACGGCGCGGCCGCGCTCACCATGCCCACCATGCTTGTGTTCGGAGACGCCGACAGCGTCAGCCCGGCGGCGGCGGCGGAATTCTTCGGCCTGCTCGGCGGCGGCCAGGAGGATGGCAGCTGGGACCGCTCAGGCGTGACACAACACCGGCTCGCCATCCTGCCCAGCACGACGCACTACGAAATCATTGACTCACCGCTGCTGGCGGCGGTGGTCGCGCCGTTCCTCGACGCGCCGTCACCCGCGACGGCATGAACCGGCGCGTACTACCGCGCCGACTGGCCGGTTTGGATTCGACGTTAGGAGGAATCACGATGCCGGTACAAACGACCCGGACGGAACAATTCGCCGCCCAGTTCACGGCGGTCAACGACGACGCCATCGCGGCGGTCACAGGATGCACCGACGAGCAGTGGCGGTTGCCCTGTGTGGATGAAGGCCGGTCGGTCGGCGTGGTCGCGCACCACATCGCGACGGTCCACCGCGACTTCACCGGGCTACTCACGGCGCTGGCGGCCGGGGAGACACGGTCGCCGGGCAGTTCGATGGCGGACGTTGACGAGAGCAACGCGCGCCATGCCCGCGACTTTGCCACGGTGGGGCAGGCGGAGACGCTCGACCTGCTGCGGACGAATGGTGCCGCCGTCGTGGCATTGCTCGATCGTCTCGACGACGAACAACTCGACCGCATCGCCGGCACGTTCGGTGGGAACAAACTGACCGTAGCGCAGGTGGTGGAGTGGATCGTGATCGGCCACGCCCGCGAGCATCTGGCGAGCATCCGCGCGACGATTGGCGAA
>DASUBC010000585.1:0-12694 GCA_035763465.1 Thermomicrobiales bacterium | reverse complement strand
GCGCCGCCTCGCGCGCCGCCGGTGGTGGACGAGCCAGGGGTGATCGTCAGGACGTTCGTGCCCAGGCCCGCCACCCGCGCATTCAGCACCGCGCTGGTGCCCTGCGTCAGCGTGACGACAGCGATCACCGCCGCGACGCCGACGATGACGCCGAGAATCGTCAGTAGCGAGCGCAGGCGGTTGGCCCAGAGCGCGCCGAGGGCGCTGCGCAGGCTAGCGCTCAGCATCAGCCCGCGATGCGTCTGGATGGGGTGGCTCTTGACGTCTGGACGCCGCTGAACCGTTGGTTTCGCGGGCGTGCTCGTCGGCGCGTGGAGATTCGAGGTGGTCATCGCGCCGCCTCCTCTCGCCGCGCCGTCCCACCGCCCGGAAGCTCATCCACCGCCCGCCGGGGCGTCTGGATGGGCGTATCGTGCGCGATGACGCCGTCGCGGAAGGTGATCTGGCGCTGAGCATAGGCGGCGATGTCCGGCTCGTGCGTCACCAGCACGACCGTTAACCCAGAGGCGTTGAGCCGCTGGAGAATCGCCATGATCTCGACACTGGTATGGGTATCCAGATTGCCAGTCGGCTCATCGGCGAGCAGCAGCGCGGGTCCGTTGACCAGCGCGCGGGCAATCGCCACCCGTTGCTGCTGGCCGCCGGACAGCTCGGTGGGCTTGTGCGTGAGCCGGTCGCCCAGCCCCACCAGTTGCAGGGCGCGGCGGGCACGGCGGGTGCGCTCGGCTTCGGACATGCCCGCGTAGAGCATCGGCAGGGCGACGTTGGCCAGCGCGTCTGAGCGCGCCAGCAGGTTGAATCCCTGGAAGACGAAGCCGATATGGCGGTTGCGCAGATCGGCGATGGTATCGGCGGGGAGCTGGCTGACCTCCTGCCCGTTCAGCCAGTAGCGCCCGCTGGTTGGCCGGTCGAGCAGGCCAAGCAGGTTCATCAGCGTGGACTTGCCGGAGCCGGATGGCCCGGTAATCGCCACGAACGCGCCCCGCTCGATGGTGAGCGTCACACCGCGTAACGCGGGCACGCGCGTCTGGCCGAGGCGGTAGACCTTGCGCAGGTCTTCCGTTTCGATGACGAAGCGTGAGTGGTTTCGCGCGCCGGAATCTTCCGGGGGGATGGCGTCGCTGGCGGGCGTTGGTATGGCGGGCGTTGGTGTGGCGGGTGTGATGTCCATATGCGTCAACCGCCCCTTCCGCTGTTACCACCACTGCCGTTGCCGCCATTGCCGCCATTGCCGCCCGTTCCGCCACCGTTACGACCGCCCCCGCCGAAGTTCCCGCCGCCCAGGCCACCGAAGCCGCCCCGGCCCGTCGTGCCAGTGTTGGACGAACTGGCGCTGACGTTGATCGAGCCGTTCTGCTCGCCGATGACGACCGACTCGTTGGCATTGAGACCTGCCAGCACCTCATAGACGGTTCCATTGGTCAGGCCCAGCACGACCGGCTTGACGCTCCACTGATTGTCGCTCCGCTCGACCACCCACGCGACCGAGGGATTATCCTGGCTGGCGGCGCTGTTCTGCTGTTCGGCGGTCGCGAGCATCTGGCGCCCCTGCGTCAGCGCGCCGGTCAGTTGCTGGCGCGTCAGGAATCCGCCTGCGCTGGTGTTGGCGGCGGCGCGCGCGAAGGTGATCGCGCTGGCAGGCAGCAGCAGGACGCCGATGCGCTGCGCCCGGGTAATCGTCACGTTGGCGGTCATGCCGGTGAAGAGGCTCGCGCCGCGCAGGCTGGTGTTATCCACGGTAATCGTGACCGGGAAGGTGACGACGCCCGACGAGGTCTGGCCGACGAGCGAGACGGCGCTGACCGTGCCGCGGAACGCGCGACCGGGATAGGCCGTGACAGTGAAGGTGGCCGTCTGGCCATTGGCGACGCCGCTGATATCGGCCTCGTTGACGCTGGTTGTGATCGTGAGCGCGGACGAATCGGCGATCTGGATGAATCCGCTGCTGGAGCTTGCCGAGGAGTTGCTGGCGCCAGAGGAGCCGGACCCAGAGCTGGGCGTCTCGCCGACCGCGCCATTGATGGCGGTGACGACGCCCGCGTGGGTGGCCTTGAGCGTGGCGTTGGCGAGGTTGGCCTCAGCGGTGTTGAGTTGCTGCACGGCGGAGGCGTACTGGTTCTCGGCAAGTTGCACGCAGTCCACCGGGGGATTGCTGGTCGCGTCGCACTTCGCGAGCGCCTGCTGCTCCTGGTCGTAGGCGATATATTCCTGAAGCTGCGCCTGATTGACGGCGTTCTGTAGCGATGTGGTGTCCAGCTTCGCCAGCGTTTGGCCCGCCTTGACGGTCTGGCCCACCTTCACGTCAATCTCGGCGACCGTGCCGCTGACGGCGAACGAGAGGTTATAGAGGTCGGCCTGAACCGGCCCCGTGCCGCTGACGGTCAGCGCCAGATTGCCCTGCCGCACCGTTCCATACTGATACGTGGTCGCCTGCTTTGCGCTGGCCAGCCGCGCGCCCACAACGCTGGCGACGATGGCGACAATCACCACCGCCGCGACGATGGCGAGCCAGCGCCGCTGGCGCCACGGGCCAGGCGACGATGCGCTGAATTCGTCGTCATCATCGCTGAAGCCGAGGATATCGCCGTCCTGGTCATCGTCGGTCAGCGGGGCTGGCGCGACTGCGGTGTCCGCCGCGTCCGTCGCGTCCGTCGCGTCCGTTGTGTCCGCTCCATCTGGACTGTCCGTGGCTCTGTCTTGAAGCGCCCTCTGATCGTCGTGGTCGGGCGATACATCTTGCTGTTGCCAGGGTTCCAACATGAGAAATGCGCCCCTTCTCGCTACTCCATTTTGCTCCGCCGATATAAGGTGGTATTGCCTCTGCTACGCGCTGGATATCCTGTGTATGCCAAAGTACTCGCTCCATTCATCCATAGTGCTGGTGGTTCATGGGAAAGTCATAGGAAGCAGATGTGAGAATATTCATTTTCATGTGGCCTGACAAATATGACAAATAATGGTATGATGAACTTGCAACCTGCTGATGTTGTCTCAGACGGGAAGGAGGCTAGAGGATGACCATCAACGATATGCGACGCGAACTGGAAGCGATCCAGGCGTCGGCGAAAGCGGGCGATCTGGAAGGGGTTGTTCAGACCGTTGACCGTGCGCTGCATGCGCTCGACGAGTCGCGTTTGCTCACAACCACCGAGGCTGCTGATCTGTTGGGTATTCGCTCGGTGAATACACTCAAGCTGCTCGTGCGTCGGCTAGGCATCCCCTACAGGCGCCATGGTTCGCGCATGATGCTGGCGCTTGCGGATGTTGAGTGGTTGCGGGATCGGATCGAGGTACGCGGCATCCGTGCCTCTGACCGCGCACATGATGAAGCGCAGGCGCTCGGTGGAGAGGGGCTTTCGCAGGAGGAACTGGACGATCTATCCAGCGTGCGGCCCGGGAGACTGCCCTGGCGCAAGAATAGTTAGAAGGCCAGGGGCGATATGGACAAAAACGATGAGACTATAGCGCCGATTCGGGCGGCGGTGGATACGAGTTCGGTTGTACCTGCACGGTTACGACGTGATTTGCAGCATGGCTGTTTCTCCAATTTCTCCCGTCACGGCATCACGATGGACGGTGTCTGGTGGCCGACGGTCGAGCACTATTTTCAGGCGCAGATAAGAGGCGGAAACGCCCGCCCGCGCAAGTTCGAGAAGCAGGTTGGGAGCGGAAAAGCGGCCCGTGAGCCACCATTCCTGGGCGTTCCTCTCGTACTGGCCGTGTGTATGCTTCCCCGGTTGGGACGCAGGCAGGCGCTTCCGCGCTTCACAGCATCGCCAGCATAGCACGCGCTGGATGCCGCCGCCAGACAGATTTCTACCAGAAATGAGCAGGGATAGCCGGAGATGGACTACATGATTTTCTCTAGTCCAGGCACGAAGCGGGCGCTAAAAGCAAGGGGGCTTGACAGATTTCGCCGGGAGGCCCATACTGCGGTGAAAGCGTGAGCGGGCTGATGCACATGGGGAAAAATCCTGGCTACTGAACGCATCAGCGCCCGCGTTGGCCAAGGAAGAGGAGAGGTAGACGATGGCTTGGTGGCCATTCCGGCGTCGGCGCGCGCAGACGAGTGGCGCGGGAAATGCGGGCGCGGCGACACGCATGGTACAGGGGCGGCGCTTCGCCGCTGGTGTTCCCTATGTGCTTCCCAAGGATATGCAGGAGGTCAACCGGCTCGACTTCCAGCACTTTATGCTCCGTCAGGTGCGGCGTGGCAACTTCGAGGCGCCCGTCCGGGGGCCGCATGACGTGCTCGACGTCGGCACGGGCACCGGGCGCTGGGCGATGGAGATGGCGCTGACGTGGCCCAACTCCCACATCGTCGGCCTCGACGTCGTCCCGCCGCCGATTGAGGCAGGCGCCACACAGCAGAACATCAAGCCGGCCAACTATTCATTCGTGGCGGGCAATATCCTCGAAGGATTACCCTTCAACAACGCCTCATTCGACTATACGCACCAGCGCATGCTGGTCGGCGCCCTGCCACGCGACCGCTGGCCCGGCGTCGTCCAGGAGTTGCTGCGCGTGACGCGGCCCGGCGGCTGGGTGGAACTGGTGGAGGCGGGCGAGGCGCGCGGCGGTGGCCCGGCGCTGGAACTGCTCAACGAATGGGGACTCTCGGCGGCGGCCAATCGCGGCATAGATGTCTCGATGGGCGCGAAGATCGGATCGCTGCTCCAGCATGGCGGCGCGGCGAACGTGGCGGCGCATGAGGTGCTGATTCCTCTGGGCAAGCGCGGGGGGCGCGTCGGCCTGATGATGGAGGCCAATTACTTCTCGGCGCTGGAGAACATCCGCCCGCTGATACTCAATCTGGGCCTGACCGATGAGGCGACGCATACGGCGACGCTGACGCAGGCGCGGCGCGAGGTGGCTCAGCGGCGCTGTGGGGTCACGTATTACGTCGCTATCGGCCAGCATCCATAAGTTGCGGGTGGGCGCCATCTCTCGTGAGGAAGCCGCAAATGCTCTGGCTCCCCCTCTCACTGTGGGAGAGGGGGCCGGGGGCGAGGTTCGGGGATCGTACAACGATCCCCACCTATCTCTGTAGAGTACAGGCGTTATAAGGAAGCGGACCGATGCAACTGCGCGAATACGAGGTCGTGCTCTCGCAGGCGGATAGCCTGGCGCGGGTTCGCGCCGCCGAGCACGCCATCAAACGGGCAGGCGGCCGGGTGATGATGAAGCCCGCGGGAACCGGACTGACGCTGGTAACGCTCGTCCTGCCGGAACCGCTGACGCCACGGCAGTTCTTCCCTGACCTGCCCTTCTATCGCGTGTGACAGAGACTGGCGAGATGGACATTGACTGCCAGAACGATCTCGACCATGACGAACTCCAGCCTGGTGTGGCCAAGCCGCTACACGACGCCTGCGCTGTCTGGCCGGTTCAGGAACTCCACCAGGCGCCCGAACACCCAGCCAGGGCAACCGTTATCGGCTTGGGAGCGTTCGCGGTAGCCCGAACCACGGCAGCACGCTGTTGTCGAAGCGGGTCATGGCGCAGATCCGGTCGCCGGCAAGGGTGAGCACGTAGATGCCGGTCGCGTGGCGGATTCCGGCCGGGACGCGCAGGTATGCGCCGAACGCGGGCTGGCCGTTGGCCCGGGTCGCGACGAGGTCGAACCTGCGGCCCGCGGCGAACAGGCGGGCGCAGTACCCGGTCACGGCGTCTCGGCCCTCGTATCCGAACGGCTCGGGAGGCATCGCGATGAAGACGTCGTCGGTCAGCAGGGCAACCAGCGCGTCGAGGTCGGCCGACTCCCACGCGCGGCCGAACTTGGCCACGATCGCGTCCTCGGCCGGTGAGCCTGCGGCAGGCGGCGGCTGGTGGCCGGCGGCCGGCTGCTGCTGGCGCTGACGCTGGAGGCTGGCGCGGGCCCGTTTGAGGGCGCTATTTACCGACTCGGGTGTCACCTCCAACATGCCGGCCACCTCGTTGGCACGGAACCCGAGGACGTCGCGCAAGATGAGGACCGCGACCTGGCGCGGCGGCAGCAACTGCAGGGCGGTCACGAAGGCCAGCGAGATGGCTTCGGTCTGCTCGTAGCGGGCCTCCGGCCCGGGCGGCACGTCGACGGCATCCTCAAGCAGGGCGTCCGGAAACGGTTGCAGCCAAGCGGGCTCGTCGCGTGCGGTCGGCACAAGCGGTTCGAACTGCGACAGATCCCACTGCCTGGCCGGGCGCCGGCTCGCCGCGCGACGCGCGTTGAGGCACCGGTTGGTGGCGATCTTGTACAGCCAGGTGCGCAGCGACGCGCGTTCCTCAGCGAACCCGCCGATGCCTTGCCAGGCGGCCAGCATCGTCTCCTGGACGGCGTCCTCGGCGTCGGCGAAGGATCCGAGCATCCGATAGCAGTGCACCTGCAGCTCCCGCCGGTGGGACTCGGCCAGCTCCCGAAACGCCTCGCCATCTCCGGCCCGTGCCCGTGAGAGCAGATCGGCTGTCACCATCCCGTTCCTTCCTCCCGCGCCGCTTCGTGCTTCCGCCCGGTATATACACCGCCCGGGCCGCGAACTGGGCGGCGCGCGGGCGCCCAGTTTCCTCGCGCCGCGGTGTATGCCCTACCGAGCGCCCGGACGATCCGCCCACCGGATCGTGCCGCGACAGCTGGAAACGATCCTGGAGGCTAACGATGCAACCGTCCGTACCGGTCGAGCGCGTGCCGTCCGCCGGTCTCGATCGCCGTCTCCGCGTGCGCCGATGAACGCGCGAGCCTCAGGCATGCACGGGAAGGCAGCCCACCGCGGGAAGCAACTGAGCAGAACGCTCGGTCGTGTCTTCGCCGGCTGGCGGACGGGCCTGTCGGGGCCTGTCCTCGTTCTTCAGGCTGGGACCGCGGTCAACTACTTCGGCACTGGACTGATCCTTCCCTTCGAGATCATCTACCTGCACCAGGCCCGCGGCTTCCCCACGGCGACCGCGGGGCTGGTGCTGGCGGCGGTCATGGCCACGGCCGCGGTCGTAACCCTCCCTTCCGGTGCGCTGCTCGATCGGTTCCGCGCGAAGCCGATCCTGATCGTGGGCAATCTCGCGAACGCACTGGGCTACGCGGGCTTCGCGTTCGTCGACCGTCCCTGGCAAGCCTTCGTCTGCTCGGCCGTCGGCGGAGCCGGGTTCGGACTCGCGAGCACCGCGAACCAGGTGCTGACCCTGACCCTGGTCCCAGCGCGGCAGCGCGCCGCCTCGATCGCGCTGCGCCGAGTCGCTGGCAACTTCGGGCTCGGCAGCGGCGCCACGGTCGCGGGCTTCATCGTCGCGTCCGCCAATCACCTGCGCACGTTCCAGGCGCTCTACCTCTTCGACGGCCTCACGTTCGCCATCTTCGCGCTGGTTGTCCTCGTGGGGATCCCGAATCCCCGCCTTGCGAATGCCGTGTCGGGGAGCGACAGGAGAACCGGCTTCCGAGCAGTTGCCCGCGATCGGATCTTCCTCATCCTGATCGCCGCCAACATCGTGCTCGTGATGACCGGCGGCGCGCTCTTCTCCAACATCCTCGCGCCGTTCGCGAAGGCCCACACGCCGGTCGGGCCGGGCGAGATCGGCATCGTCATCTTCACCAACACCTTCTTCATCGTCGTCGCGCAGATTCCAGCCACACGGATCGTCACGCGGATGCGCCGCACGCACGCTCTCGGCGTGACCAGTGCGCTCTTTGCAGTCGGCCTGCTCGCGGTGCTGCTCGCAACGCTCACGAGTTCGGCGCTCACCGCTACCGTGGTCTTGGCCGGTGTCGCGATCGTGATCGCGATCGGTGAGTGCGCGCAGTTCATCGTGCTCGGCCCGATCGTCGCCGACCTCGCACCGCCGCATCTGCTCGGCCGCTACATGTCGCTCTACGGCCTCACCTTCACGGTAGGCGTGGCCCTCGGCCCCGCGGTCGGCGGCGCGCTGCTCGCAACGTCACCCGACGCCGTCTGGTGGGGCGGCGCCTTGACGGTCGCGCTGACCGGAGCCGGCTTGCTGCGACTCGGCGACCGGATACCCGACCCGCTCTTGCAAACGCAATGCCCTCCGCCGCTGGCGGCATCGGAGGCGACGCAGGGTTCACTTGAAAGAGTGGAGACCTAGCCGGCAGCGTGGCCGGCGCGCTTCCCGGATTAGTGGGTCGGCATCGAGACCGTGCGCGAGGACGCGCCCGGCCGGGTCACCGCTTCCTGTCAGGCCTCTGATATCAGCTTCGTCTGGCAGCTCGCCGAGGCGGGCGCGGGCAGCATCCGCGTGAGCGTCCGCCTGCCGGAGAGCGAGGCGCACCGGCAGGACGGGCAGCAGCGGGACATCGGGGAGTCGCTGGTCCGGCTGGCCGCGCTCGCCGAGGCGACGTCCGATTCCCCATCGGTCAGCCGGTGACGCTGGCCACTGCGGTTTCCAGGTGCCCGGTGAAGCGGCGCGACCAGGCGGCGTCGGTGCTGACCGTGACCGTGAAGTCGTACCAACCGCCGCAGTAGGCGACCTGGTTGAAGTAGTCCGAGACGCTGCCGCCGGCCGGGACGGTGTAGGTCCACGGTCCGTCGCCGCGATAGTGGTTCGAGGTGATGGTGAAGGTCGCCGGGCCGGAGCCGGAGTTCGTCATGGCGAACCAGACCGCGAGCTTGCCGGTATCCGGCGCGGCGGCGTACGACGTGACGACCTCGGCGTGCTGGCCCGCCGCGGTGGCGTCGCCCTGGAACCGGCGCAGGAAGCGGTTCGGGCCGACGAGCGTCAGGTCGTACTTGCCGGCTCCGTATCCGGACCCGATGTTGAAGTAGTCACTGACTGTCCCGCCGGCCGCGCACGTGTACTGCCATGGTCCGCCGCTGCGGAACGCGTTGGCGTAGGCCGAGAACGCCGCAGCGCTCGTCGCCTGCGTTCCCTGATTCGCCATCTCGATCCACAGCAGGATCTGGCCGTTCGAGCCGTACTGGATCGAGCTGACGTAGCCGTTCGGCTGGTACGGGAGCGCGCGGGCGGGTTTGGTGCCCGGTTCCTGGGCGGGCAGCGCGTTCGTGGCCGGAGACGGGTTCAGCATGATGTCGCAGTAGTAGATGCTGATCGTCGAGTCGGTGGCGGGCAACGTCGAGGGCAGGCCGTAGACCGGGTTGGCGAAGTCGAAGGCCCCGGTCAGGTCGCCGCAGATCTGGCGGCGCCAGGCGCTGATGTTCGGGCAGCGCGCCGGTTTGCCGAGCGCGGCGGTCCAGGTCTCCAGAAAGCGGATCACCGACGTGTGGTCATAGGTCTGCGAATCCACCCAGCCGCCGCGGGTCCACGGCGAGACGACGAGCATCGGCACCCGGTAGCCGAGGCCGATCGGGGTGCCGTTCAGGATGAACTCGCCGGCCGTTCCCGCGGGCGGCACCGGCGGCGGGACGTGATCGAAGAACCCGTCGTTCTCGTCGTAGTTGATGAACAGCACGGTGGAGTCGAACACTGACTCGTCGGCGGCCAGCGCCTGGATGACCTCGTGCACGAACTGCGCGCCGTCCTGCGGCGGGGCGTCCGGGTGCTCAGAGCACTGCTGGTTGGCAACGATCCAGGAGACCTGCGGCAGGGTCCCGTTCACGACATCCTGCTTGATGGCGGCGGCGATGTCGGTCGGGGTGGATCCGGTGCCGCCGGGAACCGAGCTCATGCCATTGATATAGAGCGGGGAGCCGGTGGCGGCGTTGCTGAACTGCTTGAAGTAGGCCAGCGCGTTGTCGCCGAAGTTGTCGCTGCCGACCTGGTACAGCTTCCAGGTCACGCCCGCGTTCTGCAGCGCCTCGGCATAGGTCTGCCAGCCGAGCCCGGACTCCGAGCCGCCGTCGTAAGCCGGTCCGCCGGCGGTCCCGGCCGGGTCGATCATGCCGCTCCACAGGTACGTGCGGTTCGGCCCGGTCGCGCTCAGGATCGAGCAATGGTAGGCATCGCACACGGTGTAGGCGTCGGCGAGCGCGTAGTGGAAAGGGATGTCCGAGCGGGTGAGGTAGCCCATCGTGCGGTTCGAGCCCTTGGCGGCGATCCAGGAGTCCATCCTGCCGCCGTTCCACGCCTGGTGCTGCGTATTCCAGCCGTGGTCGAGCGAGCCGTCGCACTGGGCCAGGGTCTCCGCGCTGGCCACGATGTTCCCGGAGCCGTTGCTCAGGTTCCACGGGTACTGCCGGCCGCTGCCGTTGGGCTGGTTGAAGACCGAGTTGCCGCCGGAGAGCAGCACGGTGGCGCGGTCGCCGAATCCGCGCACGCCTTTGAGTGTGCCGAAGTAGTGGTCGAAGCTGCGGTTCTCCTGCATGAGGATCACGACGTGGCGCACGTCGGTGATGGACCCGGTGGCGGCGGCCCTGGCGCGGGCCGCGCGCAGCGGAAGGGCGCCGAGCGCGGTTCCGGTGCCGACGGCGGCGGCGGCGCCGAGCAGCGCGCGGCGGGAGAGCGGTGACATAGTCGAGAGAACCTTCCAGTTCAATGGGCGCGTCCGTGGGCGGGGCGCAGTGAGAAGATCTCGCAGCGCTGCTGACTCGTCCAGACAAGTGCAGGTGGCGGGCCGGTAAAGTCATTGCCAACTCTCTTGCGGACGCGCGACGGTGACCGCATCACGTTCGTGGCCACCGGCGAAAAAGGGGCAGGCCGATGAAGATCTGGCGTGCGCTCAGTACATCGCCCGCAGGGCGATCGAGGGCGGGACGGATGCGGCCGGGTTCCTGCGGCGCGCTGCCGACTCGCGCGCGCCGCGTCCGGGACAAACGCATGGCAGCGACCTTATAGGCCAAGGGTGTGGCGGAAACCGGGCTGACTCCACCGAATCATGACCACAGTCAATCCGCACGTGTTGACCATTTCTCGCGTGTGCTTCCGGGCCTCGACACCGGTCTCGGCGCGGATCTACCGGCAGCCTGTAGTCTCGTATCGGGCCAACTTGGACGGAGGTCTGACCACAGATGGGCGAGACTGATCCGCACATCCACGTTGAGCAGAGAGTGCTGAGAGCCGGCCCCGATATCCGTAACCTGATGTCGTCGGTGCTGGGCCGTGTGCCGGACGCACCGAGCGTCGTCACCACCGGTTGCGGCCTGGATGTGCCCTACGCGATGACCTCTTCTCGTCCGGAGAGCGTCACGTGTCTCGCCTGTCGAGAGCACACATGCCGGGAGTACCAGGAGTCCGCTGAACAGGTCGAACGCCTAGGCTCGTTGCCTGGTATGAACGTCACCGCTGGCCAGATGGCCGGCGCCGCGGAACGGCTCCGGGATCTGGCGAAGAGGTTTTCCAGCCAAACGGGTTAACGGCTGGAGGCCTGAGTAATTATGGCCATGCCCGATCCCGCACCGGACGCAAGTAGCAGGAATTAAATCCACAAGCTGACGCACGTCACGTCGCCAATCCCGCCAGCCGTCTTGCAGATTAAGGCTCGCGAGTCGAGTCTGCGCTCCCCCACAGCGGAGCCACCTGTGAGGTGGCGATAAACCCAAGGGAAGCGTTCGTGCGACAAATACCTGGGCGATTCCAGGCAGTGTTCTCAACCCTCTGTCACGAGAGCTGCCGATGCGATGAATTGCGAATGGAATTCAGGATCCTCGGGCCGTGCGTGACCGGCTTCTCGCGGTGGACTGGGACTTCGGCCTCGACGAGACCCGCGAGCAGACCAGGACCCGCATCGCGCTGTTCCGCGAATTCCTGCGGCGCGCCGGCGGGGCGTTCGGGCTCGACCGCTCCGGGCTGATCCAGATCGGCATCGCCACTCTCGGTTTCGACACCGCGGCGGATTGGCTGGACGAGCCGAAGTCCGCCCATCTTCCCGACTTCCCCGACCTCGACGGCACCTGGCCCAGCTAACCGCCTGCCACGAACGGACCACGCGACGGGTCATCGCGGTCACCAATGGCCTTCAATAGGCGATCACATTGTGCTGCGACGCCTGCCACAGTCTCTGGAAGGCGGTTGACCCACTTAGCGGCAACTTCTGCACGATCTACGACCGGATGGCGGCAGGACCACCTGCCGGATCTCGCCGTGCAAGCTGAAGGACGCCGAGTGAGGCGCCTTCGCGGCCGACACCGCGGCCGCCACCGCCGCCGCGGAAGTAGAAAGTGAGCACGTACAACGCGAGTTTCCGATCGCGGGGTGGAGCGAGCTTCCTTGGAGCGGTCGACCGCGATTGTCCCGCGTCAAGAAGGTGGCACAAGATCTTCGGTTTGGTGCTTGTGGATCGGGTGCAGTACGGGGTCGCGTACGATCTCGATCGGCCGGTGGAGGCCCGGTGCCTCGTGCGGCGGAACACGGATGTTGTCGCTGACATTTCGGCCGATCGAGAGTGGCCGGCCAACAGTGGTGGGATGTGCCTGCCCGGAGTTGTGCCGCATCGTTTGCTGATGCTGCCAAGGCGGCTCGGGAATCGCAAGAGACAGTCGCCTCGATCCCCGGTCCCGAGCCAGAGTCGGCCGGCGGCGACGCCTGCCATCCGCGTGCTTTTACATGTTGCGACGTGATACTGCGCTGCCGAAGATCGCAGCGAATCAAGTAACTTTCAAATTGCTCAGGCGGAACCGAAGTTCTACCAGCGCGTAGACATCCCATGAGTCGCCACACTGATCGATGTGCCGCCGCGTCTGGACGTGTTCGGAGTGGTCGCGCTACAACTCCTCCGATGTGTCGGGGGTTGTGCCGCATCAACATGACGTTGCGACGCATCTGGAGGACTTGTGTCCGTTCGGCCTGGATTGCTGCGGCTTACGGCCGTGGTAGCCGT
>DASUBC010000584.1:0-5912 GCA_035763465.1 Thermomicrobiales bacterium | reverse complement strand
GTAGAGGACGACGGTGAAGTCGCGGGCCAGCGCCTCGTTGAAGGCGCGCAAGGCCGGGATGTCCCAGACCAGCTCGAGGTGGCTGAGCCAGGCGGGGATGACGACCAGTGGCGGCCCCTGCCCGAGCGTGGCGTAGGCGATCCGCTGGCCCGTCGTGGTCGTAAAGAATCGCGTGTGCGCCGCCATGCCGCCCCCACCGACACCGCCGGCACCATGCCGCCGCAGGTACCCCACGCCTATCATAACACCGGGGGCGCGGAGGAAGCGGCGCCGCCGCACCAGAGCGGCCGGGTGGCGCGCGCGCATCGGCTGACGAGAACGCGGAGCAATGCGGAATGCGGGGCGGGCTATGCTCCGGCCGGACGAAGGCCATTCACGGTACAGGCGCCAGTCTGGCCGCAGTCCCTGCCAGCATCCGGTCCGCGACCACCGTGGTCGGCCGGTGCGCCTGGGTAGGCGGGATCAGACGGACGACCGGCCTTGAGGATGGCGTAGCTGGTCGTCAGGAGCTTGCGCCCCACTGCGACGAGCGAGTCCATCTTGTTCTTGCTGGCAGCGGTACGACGGTCGAAGTAGTCGCGATAGGGACCGGGATGGCGCACCGCCCCGACCGCGAGCAGCCAGATGATGCGCCGGACATGCCGGTTGCCCGCTTGCGAGAGGCGCGGGTGCGTGCTCTTGTACTTGCCGCTGGTAGAAGCGCAGCACCTCGCGCGCCCGCGTGAACGGGTAGACCACCCCGCCGGCCAGCACTGGGCCGACCTCATGGAGCCGGCAGGTGAGCGCGGTGACGATCCCGAAATTCCCGCTGCCACCGTGGATGGCCCAGAGCAGGTCGGCGCGCTCCTCCGCATTCACGGCCAGGAGCCGCCCGTCGGCGGTGACCACGTCGGCTTCCAGAACGTTGTCGCAGGCCAGGCCGTATTTGCCGTTCAGCCAGCCAATGCCGCCCCCGAGCGTGAGTCCGGCGATGCCGGTCACCGAGACGACGCCGGTCGGCGTGGCCAGCCCGAACGCCTGGGTCGCGCGGTCGAGTTCGGCCAGGGCGAGCCCCGGCTCCGCCCGGGCGATGTGCCGGTCGGGGTCGACGCGGATGCCCTTCATGCCAGAGAGGTCGAACATCAGCCCGTCGCCGCAGACCGCCGTGCCCGTCACCCTGTGCCCGCCGTCGCGCACCGAGAGCGGCAGGCCGTGCTCCCGCACGAACCGCACGCCGGCCGCAGGAGTTGCCCACGCAGGACGTCGCGGAGAGCGTCAATGTCTGCGCCCCTGGGCATCCGAGGGGTATCCTGCGCGATCATCGGGAGCGCCTCTCACATGGGGGTGCTGTCGCGCGGCCACCACTAGACCACGCGGCGCGGTGTCAGACCGTCGGCTCGATGTTCTGGTTGAGGCGGAAGAGGTTGGTCGGGTCATAGTGGTCCTTCAGGGCCACGAGCCGCGCGTAGTTCGCGCCGTAGGCGTCGCGGACCCGCTGCCCCCCCTCATCCCCCAGGTCATTGACGTAGACGCCGTGCGACAGGTGCGGCGCGATCGCGTCGTGACAGGCGCGCACCCAAGTGATGTTGCGCTCGTTCTCGGCCGGGTCGGTCCAGTTGCCGAGGATGTTCACGTCCCACTGCAAGTCGCGGTGGGCGTAGGCAGTATCGGCGTTGCCGACGCGCGCATAGGCTCCGTGGCAGTCGGCGATAGCGATGGCGGTGAACGGGGAAGGGACGCGCGCGAATTGCTCCACCAGCGCTGCGATCAGATCGTCGCCGATGGTGTCGGTCATCCCCGATTTCCAGTAGTTCTGCCTTCCGTGCGGGAACGCGCCGCCCATGATCGCCTGCATCTCTGGATAGGGGATGGTCGCGATCGTGTCGGCGAGCGGCTTGCCGAAACCGCGCAGCGGGGCGAGAGCGCGTTCCCCCAGGCCCGGTTCGCCCGCGTAGCATGTGACGAGCGCGATGACCGGCGTGCCGTCGGGCATCGAGAGCAGGCCCGCATAGGTAGTCAGCTCGTCGGGCTGCGCGGCGGCGAACTCGCGGTAGAACCGCAGGACGTCGGCGGCGCGATCGAGCCGGTGGACCACCATGCCGCCGAGCACGGTGCCGACCGGGTGCAGCCTATATTCGAACGACGTGACGACGCCGAAATTGGCCCCCGCGCCGCGCAGCGCCCAGAAGAGGTCGCTATGCTCATCGGCGCTGGCGCGGAGTAACTGGCCGGCGGCGGTCACGACGTCGGCGGCCAGCAGGTTGTCGATCGTCAGGCCGAACTTGCCGGTCAGCCAGCCCTGCCCGCCACCAAGGGTGAGTCCGGCGATGCCCGTGGTGCCGACCACCCCGCCGACCGTCGCCAGGCCGAGGGCGTGCGCCTCGTGGTCGAACTCCTCCCAGAGGACGCCCGGCTCGGCGCGCGCGGTGCGGGTGGCCGGGTCAATGCGGATGCCCTTCATCAGGGAGAGGTCGAGCATCAGCCCGCCGTCGCAGACCGCCTTCCCCGCAACGCCGTGCCCGCCGCCTCGGATGGAGAGCGGCAGGCCGTGCTCCCGCGCGAAACCAATGGCGGCGACGACATCGGCCGTCCCGGCACAGCGGGCAATCAGCGCCGGGCGGCGGTCGATCATTGCATTCCAGACCTGGCGGGCGTCGTCGTACCCGGCATCCTCCTGGCGCAGGAGCTGGCCCCGCAAGTCTGCCCGCAGCGACTGGATCGCCGCTTCGCCGGGTGCGTGCGTGGTGCGCTGCTCGATCATGGCCTTCCTCCTATACTCCCTGGAGCGCGACGCGTCGTGTCGCCACGCGTTTCCGTGTGCAGGCGTGCTGTCCGGTGGGCAGCCCTGCCACTCGATACGGTTATCTTAGGTCCCCGACACGCCGGGCGCATCGGACGGATGACCCAATCGGCACGCTGGGAGCGGAGCGCACGCTCACTTGTCGCCTGGGGCGGATGACCCACGCCGCACCTGCCGGGGGCGGTCGGGCTACGCCAGCTTGTGCTCAGCCGCGATGCGCGCAGCGGCGGCGCGGGTCCGCACATCGAGCTTGGCGTAGATCGACTCCAGGTGGCGCGCCACGGTCTTGCGGCTGAGCGAGAGCTGCTCGCCGATCTGCGGGTTGGTCAGCCCCCCGGCGACGAGGCGCAGCACCTCGACCTCGCGCGCGGTCAGCCCGGCGGGGTAGGCGCGCGCGGGGGGCGCGGCGGAGCCCGGGGATGTGGTAGCCGGAGGAGGGAGCAACGCGGCAGCACCCCGCAGGAACCGCTCGCGCAAGTCGCCCTCGGGCACATGCGGGACGATCGCCTCGACCAGCGCCCTGGCCGTCGCGGCGGCAGTTTCTGCCTCGGCCGCGCGCCCCCGGGCGCGGTGCAACGTCGCGGTGTCGGCATACAGGCGCCAGAGGATCGGGCGCGTGCCGCGTTCGGCGGCGATGTTTCGCGCGGTATCCAGGGTGACGATCGCCTCGGCAACGCGGCCGAGCGCGGCCAGCGCCCGCGCCCGCACGCGCCAGACGTGGGGGATGACGCGCGCCTCCCGACCGGCGTCGCCAAGCATCAGGCGCTCGGCGATCCGCAGCGCCTGGGCGGGGTCGCCCTCGGCGAGGGCGAGTTCGGCACGGGCGAGCCGGCCGCGGCCCTGGCCGGCGGTGTATGGCGGGTCGTCGGGGCCGAGCAGCGCCGCATCGAGCAGGGCGTGCGCGCGCGCATGGTCGCCGCACTCGACCAGGTGCGAGGCCAGGGTCCCGGCGACGAGGCGCACCAGGCAGCGCGAGTTGAGGTCACGCGCGAGGGTTAGCGCTCGTTCCAGATGGCTCCGCGCGGTTGCATAATCGAGCAGGTCGTGATGGATCGCGCCGAGTCGAAAATGCGCCTCGGTGCGCCACTCGCCGTGCCCGATCTCCTCAGCCAGGACCAGCCCCCGGTGGCCCAGTGCCAAGGCGTCCCCGTACTCGCCCCGCTGGCCGTGGGAGGCGGCCAGTATCAGGAGGCCGAACGCCTCCCCCGCAGGCCAGCCGATCTCGCGCGCGAGGCGCACGGCCTCCTCGGCGTAGGGCTGACCCACTGCCGGGGCGAACGCGGCCGCGCACGCCTCGCCCCCGCTCCAGCCCCCGCACTCGCAGAGCCACCCAAGCGTCGAGGCGAGCGCCTGCCGGTCGTCTAGCTGGCGGAAGTGCGCCGCCGCCTCGCGTGCGCGGCCGGCGGCCCGATACAAATCGCCGCCGAGGAAGCTCGCCATCCCCAGCTGGTCGATGGTCGCCGCGATCCCGGGCCGGTCGCCGCGTTGCCGGAAGAGGGCCAGGGCTTCCTCGTGATAGCGCGCCCCGAGGAATGGTTCATCGGTGTTGACGTGCCAGTTGCCGACGCAGTTCAGGCTGTGCGCCAGGATGGCGGGATCGTCGAGGGCGCGAGCCAGGGCGAGGGTGTCGTCATAGTGGGCCTCGGTGCGCGCGTAGTCGCGCCCTGCCCAGAGCCGGCCGAGGTCGAGCTGCGCCCGCCACTCCGCCCGCCGGTCACCCGCCGCCCGCGCCCGCACCAGCGCCTCCTCCTGATCCCCCTGCGCACGGTCGAAATCCCCCGTCGTCTCGTAGGCCAGCCCGCGCTCGCGGAGGAGCGACACCGACGGCACCTGGCCGAGCTGCCGCGCCAGGTCGAGAGCGCGCGTGAGGTGACCGATGGCGGTCTGCGGGGCGTAATGCGCCCTAGCGCGCTCCCCAGCCCGCCCCAGCCACACCACCGCCCGCGCGTCGCCCGCCTGCTGGAAGTGGTACGCCACCGCATCTGGATCGGGGTCCGGGGACCCGCACGCGGGTGCCGCCAGTAGCTCCCCGGCCCGGTGGTGCCAGGCGCGGCGGCGCGCGGGCGGGATCCCCGCGTAGAGCGCCTCGCGGACCAGCGCGTGGACAAAGCGGATGCCCGACCCGGCCTCGTCAGCATCCGCTAGCCGCGCGACGCTCGCCGCCTCGATCACGGGGAGCAGGTCCTCCACCAGCACCCCGGCCAGCGCGGCCCAGTGGCCCAGCGGCACCGCCTGACCGAGGATCGCGGCCACGGCCAGGAGCTCGCGCGCCGCCTCCCCGAGTCGGGCGGCGCGCCCGTCGATCACCTGGCGCACCAGCGAGGGGAGCCGCGCCAGCGCCAGGTCGCCGAGCATCCAGGTACTGCTGTGGTGGTCCAGCGGCCGGAGCAGCCCGCCCTCCTCGAGCGCGCGAAGCAATTCGCCAATGAAGAAGGGGTTGCCCTCGGCGCGACGATCGAGATAGGCGACCAGCCGCTCGGTGTCGGCCTCGGGCAGCGGATAGCGCGCTCGTATCAGGGCGGCGACACTGCGGAGGCCGATCGGCGGCAACGCCAGGCGCAGCGCCGCCGTCTCGCGCACTAGCGCCGGGAGGAGGGCGTAAAGGGGGTGGCCGCGCGTCAGTTCGTCGGCCCGGTAGGTCGCCACGAGGAACAGGGGCAAAGCGGCGGCGTAGCGGGCGAGGGAGCGCAGCAGGTCGAGCGAGGCCGGGTCGGCCCAGTGCAGGTCGTCCAGCAACAGCACCAGGGGGCGGCGCGCCGTCGCCTCCGCCAACGCGAGCCGTGCCCGGCGAAAGAGGGCCGGCCCGTCCGGCGAGACGATCCCGTCGCCGAGTGGCATGGGCAGAGGCGGGATGCCACTATCACCCACATTCCCCCCGAATATCTCAGCCCACGGCCCGTAGGGCGGGGTCTCGCTCAAGTCGTAGCAGCGCCCGACCAGCGCCAGCGCGCCCTGCTCGGTAGCCTCAGCGATCAGCCACTCGGCCAGCGCCGTCTTGCCGATGCCGGCTTCGCCGCCGATGAGCACGAAGGCGCCGCGGCCGGCGAGGGCAGCGGCGAGGGCGGCGCGCAGCACCGCCTGCTCACGCTCGCGGCCGACGAGCGGCGGGGCAATGGGAAACGCGGGGGTCTCA
>DASUBC010000583.1:0-2176 GCA_035763465.1 Thermomicrobiales bacterium | reverse complement strand
GCGTGCGCCACGGCGGGCGCGTTCATTCCTGCATACTCGCGACAGGCGCGTGCTCCTCGACCTGGCGCTGTTGCTCCAGGTTCGCCAGCACGCGCTCGGCGGTCTCCGTAATGTGCGACGACAGCATTCGCGCGGCCTGCTCGCCGTCGTGCTGCCGCAGCGCGTCCACAATCCCCTGGTGGCTGCCGGCGATGAGCGCCGAATCGTCATAGAGCGCGTATTTCAGCAGTAGGAAGGCGCGCAGCATCGTCTCCATGCCGACCCAGGTTTCCAGCAGGCGCTTGCTGCGCGCGAACTGGCAGAGCAGATAGTGAAAGCGCAGGTCGAGGTCTACGATGCGCTCGAAGTCCGGCTGCGCCGCCGCGCCGTGCAGTTCGTCAATCAGGCGCTGGAGTTCGGCCAGTTCTTCGGGCGTGGCGCCCCGCGCGCCGAGCCGCACGGCGTGCTGCTCCAGTAGCGTGCGGAAGTTGTAGATGTCGCGCAGGTCTTCCGTGGTCAACTCCGCCACGTAGGTGCCCCGGCGGTGCTTATTGACCACCAGCCCCTTGCTCTGGAGCATCCCGAAGGCTTCGCGCACGGTGGCGCGACTCACCTGGAGGCGCTCCGCCAGCTCGCCCTCTTGCAGGCGCTGCCCCGGCTTGAGCTGCCCCCGGTGGATCGCCTGGCGCAGCTGCTGATAGACGTGCGTGGCGATCGTCTGCGATTTGACCGGCACAAGCGCGTCAGGCGTGGCCATAGTCCCCGATCTCTCACCGACCGCGCGACCGAATGTCAACAATCTGATCTTTATAACTTCTGCAACATAGCATGAGGGCTGGGGGATGTCAATATACCCGACTCGCAACTCCTGCGGCTTCGCGGTACGATAGCCAGAGCACAGCGCCACGATGAGCGGCCAGACAGGAGGTATCCGCGATGCCGAAGACAATCACCTTACCGGATGAACTGGCGGCGTCGCTCTCGCGCCTGGCCGCAGACCAGCACCGGACGATGGAGGAGGTAGTATTCTTCTTCCTGCGTGAGGCACTGCTCGCCGAAGCGCCGGAATTAGACGCAGTGGTGGCGAGCATCCGCGCGGCGGCCCCGAATCCAGCCACTCTCCGCCCGGCGCGCGGCGCGCTGGCCGTTGCTCTGACGGACGCACCGGCGGAGGATCGTCTCGATCCCGCCGTCTGGCAGGTGGCGTGGGCAGCGGCCGAGGCGGAGATGGCGGCGCTGACCGAGGCGGATGACCGTACCGAAGGGCGCAGTTAGCGCCCGATGGTCGCCTATCTGCTCGATACGAACCACGCCTCGCCACTGGTCACGCGCGGCCACCCGCTGCGGCAACTGGTGCGCGATCGGGCCGCCGCCGGGGACACCTTTGCGATCTGCGTCCCGGTGCTGACCGAAACGCTGTTCGGCATCAGCTTGCTGCCACGCGCGTTGCAGAATCGTGTCGAATGGACCAGATTTCAGCCACTCCTGCCCTGCTACAGCCCCGACGAGACCGATGGTGCGGCGGCGGCGACGCTGCAACTGGCGTTGCGCCGTCAGGGGCGGCAGCTGGCGACGGTGGATGCGCTGATCGCGGCGGTCGCGCTGCGCTACGACCTCACCCTGCTCACGACCGACCGCGACTTCCTACCGATTCCCACCCTCGCGCTGGAGAACTGGCTGTAGCTAGTATCGCTGTTACCGCCTCGCCTGCAAGACGGCGGGGTACCCACCGCAGTGGGTCGCGGACCAGGGGGTGAGGGCCGCCGTACCATGCGACAATGCCCCTGTTCCCGGCGCGGAGGCGCCCGTATGGTGGAGGGCCGCGATGGCGACGTTTGTGCTGGTCCCCGGCTCCTGGCATGGTGGGTGGTGCTGGTGGAAGGTCGCGCCGCTGCTCCGGGCGGCGGGGCATACCGTCTACCCGGTAACGCTCACGGGGCTGGGCGAACGCGCCCACCTTGCTACGCCGCAGACCGGCCTCGACACGCATATTCTCGATGTGGTCAACCTGCTGGCATACGAGGAGTTGACCGGCGTCGTCCTGGTCGGCCACAGCTACGGCGGGATGGTCATCACCGGCGTGGCCGATCGCGCCGCCGCGCGCCTGCGCCACCTTGTCTATCTCGACGCCCTGGTGCCTGCTGCCGGCCAGGCGGCGGTGGATCTGCTGCCCGGCGCGGCGCAACACTGGCGCGCG
>DASUBC010000582.1:0-6075 GCA_035763465.1 Thermomicrobiales bacterium | reverse complement strand
CCGGCCTGGCCGCGTGGACGTTGCACAACCTCGACGTCTACTGGCGTCCCTGGCACGACCGGAGCGCCCGGCTGTTCTCCGGGGCCGGGCTGGCGGCGCTGGGCGCCTGGGCGTCGGCCTGGGGCGTGCTCGGCGTGACCCGACTGCACTACACGCTCGCCACGGGCGAGATCACCTCAAAGACAGGCGCTGGCGACTATACACTCGCCACCTTCCCAGCGCGCTGGCGGCGCATCATCAACGAGTGCCTGCGTTTCCGGCGAGGTAAGGTAGGCCCGTCACTCTACCGTACCCCGCTGGTCCGGCGGCGCGATGCGCTGGCCTACATTGATTTGGTGATTACTGCTGCCCAACAGCTCGACGTTGGCGCGGCTGATAAGCGCACATCGCCTTCCGGTCCCTACGCGGCAGAAGCCTGACATGTTACAGGCAAAGGCCGCCCCGAGCCGGCTTACCGGGCTTGAATATAGTACCGATAGGTATCTTTTCCTCCCATGCCAGGAGTGGTATGCTCTGCGCCAGAAGACAGTGAAACGGCCAAGACCGCGGCGACGTATGTAGATGCAGGAGTTCACCTGATCTCGGGAGTGTATCTATGCCGTCCCTACGAGTACTGAGGCGCTCCCACTCGCGTGGTAGGTAGGGTAGCGCTGATCTGGATCTTCGTGGTAGTGTGCGGAAAGGAGCCGTCATGGACCCGGTAGCACTTCAGCTCGCCAAGGATTCGGGGCGCGCCTCGGCGATGTATGCCGGCGGTTTCGCGGTGATCTACTTTGTCCTGAGTCTGCTCAGTAAGATTCCGATCGTGGGGCTGCTCTTCTTTTGTCTGAACGGATTACTCTGTCTCGCGGTGTACTTCGGCATCGCCTATTTCATTACTCCCAAATTGCGGAACTTCCCAGCCGGGCAATCGCCGGCGATGGTGGCGCTCTACATTGGCGTCGGTGTCGCCGTGGTTGTCACGGCCGCTGTCCTCGTCGCGATCCTGATCCTCGGCATCATCGGTGTCATCGTCGGCGCAGGACTTGGCGGGGCGAGCAATGCGTTCGGCAGCACCCTGAGTGGCTTTCTGGGACTGATCATTCAATTGATTGGCTATACCATCTATGGCCTGATCATCGGCACGCTACTGGCCTTCCTGGGCAGCTTCGTCATTTTGAACCGCAACAAGAATGTGCAGCCGGCCGCGCCGACGACCTCCGGGCCGTTCTAGTCGCGTAAGCGCCGCACAAGCAAGCCGGCCAGTGGGCACGCGCCCGCTGGCCGGGTTTGCTCTGTCATCCCGCGTGCGCTGTGACTCAGCCGCCGCCCACGAAATGCACGATCTCCAGCCGGTCGCCGGGGGCGATCGCGACCTCCGCGAAGTCGGCGCGGCGCAGAATGTGGCCGTTGTGCTCGACCGCGACGAGCGCGGTGTGGAGTTGCCGCAGTTCGAGCAGGCGGGCGATGGTCGTGCCGGCCGGTACTTCCTCCGGCTTGCCGTTGATCGTCACGCTGATCGCCGCTACCGCCATGCCGTCTCCCTTCCCACGATGGCCTGCAATCGCTCGGCGGCCACGGCGGGTGCGGGCGCGCGGAGAATCGCCGACATCACGGCCACGCCCCACGCCCCCGCGCCGATCACCGCCGCCACGTTCTGCTCGTCAATTCCCCCGATGGCGATGACCGGCAGCCGCACTGCCTGGGCTGTGGCTTCGACCAACGCCAGCCCCGCCGGTTCTCGACCCGGCTTGCTGGCGGTCGCGAAGATCGTGCCGAGGATGACGTAGTCGGCGCCGGCCTGTTCCGCCGCCTGTGCTTCCGCGACGCTATGCGCCGACCGGCCAATCAGCGCGTCGGGGCCGAGCAAGCGCCGCGCCACGTCAACCGGCAGCCCGTCGCCGGGCAGGTGGACGCCGGCCGCGCCGGCCGCCGCCGCGACATCCGCACGCTCGTTTACCACCAGCAGCGTTGCGCCCAGCACGCGCTTGAGCGCCAGCGCCTCGGCGAGCAGCGGGCCGCCGGATAAGTCTTTCTCGCGCAGTTGCACCGCGCCGAGGCCGCCGCGCGCCGCCTCGGCCACGACGTCCACCAGCGGACGCTCGCCGCACAGCCGCCGATCCGTGACCAGATGCAGGCGCGGCGCCGGCTGGGACGGGGCGGCAGCCAGTTCGTGCGCGCCCGTTTCTTCAGCCATCGTTCTGTCCCTGACGCGCGCTCGTGACGATCGTTTGCAACTCGCGCGTCGCCGCCTCCGGGTCAGCCGCCGCGATGACCGCGCTGACAACGGCAACGCCGTCCGCGCCTGCCGCGATGACGGAGGCGGCGTTCCCCGCATGAATACCGCCGATGCCGACGATCGGCAAATCAACCCGTGCCTTGATCGCCGCAATCATTGCCGTGCCGACAGCATCGCCGGCATCGGCCTTCGTCGTCGTCGGGTAGATCGAGCCGACGCCGAGGTAGTCCGCGCCCGCCTGCTGCGCGGCAAGCGCGGATTCGACCGAACTGGTGGAGCAACCGACGATGCGGCGCGGGCCGACGATCCGCCGGGCCAGCTCAGGTGGCAGATCGTCCTCGCCAACGTGAACGCCGTCGGCGTCGAGCGCGACCGCGAGGTCGGCACGGTCGTTGACGATGAAGAGCGCGCCAGCCTCCTGCGTCAACGCGCGCAGTTCGCGGCCCAGCGCCAGTTGCGCGCGCGCGGGCGCTTCCTTCGCGCGCAACTGAATCGCGTTCGCGCCGCCACGCAGCGCCGCGCGCACGATGTCCGTAAGTGGGCGCCCACTAGCCAGCCGCTCGTCGGTCACGACATAGACGCCCAGCGACAATGCTGGCCGTGCTGTTACCGTCGGCTGCCCACTCTCTTCCTCCCGCACAATCTGGCCGCAGAGCGCGATGCACTCGTCGCAGATGTAGACCGCACCCGGCCCCGCCACCATTCGCCGGACATCTTGCTGGCTTTTGCCGCAGAACGAGCAGTGATACGTTTGCGGCTGGTCACGCTTCCGAAACATGCGACCCACCCCTTTGCGGTTGCGCTAGCGTACGATGTCGGTCAGCGGGCTGCTGGCCGAGGCGTACGCCTTCTTTGGGATGCGGCCGGCGCGATAGGCGAGCCGGCCAGCTTCGACACCCATGGCGATCGCCCGCGCCATCGCCGCCGGGTCTTGCGCCAGCGCGACGGCGGTATTGACCAGACAGGCGCTCGCACCCAACTCCATCGCCAGCGCCGCATCGGACGGCACGCCGATACCGGCGTCTACCACGACCGGCACTTTGGCCTGCTCGATGATGATCTCGATCTGCCGCGCGTGAGGCAGACCCTGGCCCGACCCGATCGGCGAGGCCAGCGGCATTACCGTCGCGCAGCCGACCTCCTCCAGATGCTTTGCCAGCACCGGGTCGGCGTTGATGTAGGGCAGGACGGTGAAGCCTTCCTTGACCAGCGTCTCGGCCGCTTTCAGCGTACCGATCGGATCGGGCAGCAGGTATTTCGGATCGGGAATCACTTCGAGCTTGACCCAGTCCGACAGTTCCATCGCCCGCGCCATCCGCGCGATGCGGATCGCTTCGTCAGCGGTGGCGCAGCCAGCGGTGTTCGGCAGGATGGTGTACTTCTGCCAATCCACGTCTTCCAGCACCGAACGGCTGGCCGGGTCGTCGAAGTTGATCCGGCGCAGTGCGACCGTGACGATCTCGACATCGGCGGCGGCGAAGGCGGCCAGCATCTCCGCGCTGTTGCGGTACTTGCCGGTGCCCAGGAAGAGCCGGGACCGAAAGGTCTTGCCACCGATCACCAGCGGGTCGTCGTGAGTCTGGCCGCCCGCGCCATTGCTACCGTTGGTCTGGTTCGTCATCGTTCCTTCCTCCTTGCTTGCTTGCCGCCGGCCCGTGCCGCTCGCTCCGGCCCACTGCGGGTGACCATGACCTTCGATTGCCTGCCGGGCCGGTTCGGCCGCTCCTGGGCCGTTGCTTCACTGGCCGGCGGTGGGGTGGCCGCTCGTTCCGGCCGGGAGGCGATGAGCGCCCAGGCGAGCAGGGCAAAGACGATCGCCGTGACCACCGCGACGGCCACGCCGTAGCCGGGGCCGAGTATGACCGTGCCGATCATCCAGCCAAGGACCGCGCCCAGTACGCCCAGCGCGCCGGCCAGGCCAATGATCCTGCGTAATGTCACGGCTCACGCGCTCCTTCGGCTGCCGTGGTGGGCGACCACCACCGGTAGAAGTGGTGGACCGGCGAGTGGCCCGCGCCGACCGCGTACGACGCGCGCAGCGCCGCCGCGATGTAGGCTTTCGCCTCGCGCACCGCCATCTCCACTGCCAGTCCTTTCGCCAGCCCGGCTGCGATGGCTGATGAGAAGGTGCAGCCAGTGCCGTGCGTATTCTTTGTCTCGACGCGCGGGCCGGCGGCGATCGGGATGACGGTGGACCCGTCAAAGAGAAAATCTACCGGGTCGCCCACCGCGTGGCCGCCCTTGACGACGACGTAGCGCGGGCCGAAGGCCGCGATGCGCCGCGCGGCCTCTCGCCGGTCGTCGTCCGTCGCGATCGTTAGCTCCGCCAGCACTTCGGCTTCGGGGATATTGGGGGTCACCACCAGCGCCAGGGGCAACAATTCCGAGCGCAACGCGGCGACGGCGTCTGCGCGCAGCAGGCGGTCGCCGCTTTTGGCGATCATCACCGGGTCCACGACCAGTTTCGTCAGTCCGTAGCGCCGTACCCCTGCCGCCACGGTAGCGATGATCGGCGCGCTCGACAGCATTCCGGTCTTCGCGGCGTCCGCGCCGATGTCGCTGAGTACCGCGTCCAGCTGCGCGGCGATGATCTCCGTCGGGATTTCATGCACGGCCGTGACGCTGACGGTATTCTGCGCCGTAATCGCCGTGATCACGCTGGCGCCGTAGACGCCAAGCGCCGCGAAGGTTTTTAAGTCGGCCTGGATGCCTGCGCCGCCGCCGGAATCGGAGCCGGCGATCGTCAATGCCTTGTACATCACCTCACCTCGCGCTGCCCGCGTTACTTCGGCAAGAAGTCGCCGGTCCAGCAATCGCTGACCTTCGGTTCCTTGTCGATCAGTTTCGTGTTCTTCATCCAGTCGGCGTACTTCTGCCAGCGGTCGGCTGTTTGCGTGCCCCAGGCCGGCACGCCATCCGTCCAGGTTGGCACGAGCACCTTCAGCCCCTGCGTCTCGACCGCGCGGTCGGTGTCCGGGCTGGCCTTGACGAGCGCGTCAATCGCGGCCCCCTGGTCGGCGGCGGCGTCCTTGTAGCCGCGCACCGCCGCGGCCAGGAACTTCTTCACCACGTCGCCGTGCTGCTTGACCATCGTGTCGTTCGTCACCAGCACCAGCTCGTAATAATCGGGCACGCCCCAGTCCTGCACCTTCATCACGTTGACCGGCTTGCCCTGCTGCTCGGCCACGATCTGTTCGTGCTCGGGGTAGCCGCCGATGATCGCGTCCACCTTGCCGGTGAGCAGCGCCGACAGAATGTCTTCGCCGACGTTGACCTCGGTGACTTTGTCAATCGAGGAACCGTCGGCTTCCAGCATCGTGCGGAGCAGCGCCTCGTCAGAGGGCAGGCCGGGCATACCAACCTTCTTGCCTTCCAGTTGCTTCGGGCGCGTGATGCCAGACGTCTTGAGCGCCATGATGGTATTCAGCGGGTGCTGCACCATCGCGGCGATCGATTTTACGGGCACGTTCTCGGCGCGGGCCGAGATCACGTCGGTCTCGTAACTGATGCCGAAGTTGTCGGTGCCCGCCCCGACGACTTTCAGGATGTCGTCGGGATTACTCGGCGGGTGAATGTCTACTTCCAGCCCCTCGTCCTTGAAGTACCCACGCTGCTGGGCAAGGTAGAGGCCGGTGTGGTTTGACCAGGGATACCAGTCGAGCACGACCGATACTTTGGTCAACCCGTCCGCGCTTTTCGGCAGCGGTGCCGCCTTATTGCCGCAGCCGGCCAGCGCCAGGGCCGCGATCAGCGCAGTCATGGCGAGTCGCGCCCAGCTGCTCCGATGTGTCGCCAACGTTGTCACTCTCCTTCCGATCGGGGCGTATTGCTCGCTACAATGCCGGGTCAGGATTCTC
>DASUBC010000581.1:0-6335 GCA_035763465.1 Thermomicrobiales bacterium | reverse complement strand
CCTTGCCACAGTTGCTGCACACCGCCGGGTACATCTGGCGCTGGGGGCGCTCGTAGCCGCCACCGGCGCTGTAGCCGCCCGCGCTGGCGTAGCCGCCGCCCTGCTGGGACTTGCGGGCCCGCCGGCAATCCGGGCAGCGTCCGGGCTGGTTGACCAGCCCGCGCTGCTGGTAGAACTCCTGCTCACCGGCGGTCCAGATGAATTCTTGCCCACAATCCCGGCAAGTAAGGGTTTTGTCCTCGAAACTCATTCGGTGTGTGCGTCCTTTTTGGCCTACTGGCCTTCCTATAGCAACGATTGACGAACGACCCCGGGTTTGGCGAACGGAGCGAGCAAGCCCAATGAAGGAGGGGAGCCTCCACCGCTACTGCGTGTGTTCACAACCCGCGTACCTGGCAGTATAGCGGCCCGGCTCTAGGTTGTCAATATCTCTTATGGGCAAAGGATGTACAGGGCTTCGGGGAGAGTGGGCATGATGTCAGCGTGCGCCAGAGCGTAGCGACGTGCAAAGAGTGGGCACGTCCGTGTCAGGCGATACCGCCAGGAAAACACAAACCGGGCGGACGAGCAACCGTCCGCCCGGGTAGTTCATGCCCTATTCGCCTGGTTTCCGACGCTGAATCTGAATGAGCGGACCGGCTGGACGATGGCCCTGCGTCAGCGACGCTTCCAGCGCCAGTCGCGCGGCGGCTGCCTGTGCGGCGTCGCGGAATGCCTGCGCCTGTGGAGAATCCGGTGCGGCGATGACAATCGGGCGGCCTGCGTCGCCACCTTCGCGGATCGCCAGCGCCAGCGGGATCTGACCGAGCAGTGGCACATCGTACCGTTGCGCCGCCCAGGAGCCGCCGCCTTCGCCAAAGATCGCCGTCTTCTCACCACAGCCAGGGCAGACGAAGTAGCTCATATTCTCGATCAGCCCCAGGATCGGTACCTGCACTTCCTTGAACATTTGCAGGCCCTTGATTGCGTCCGACAGCGCCACGTCCTGCGGGGTCGTGACGACGATCGCGCCGGAGAGCGGCAGGCGTTGCGTCAGCGTCAGGTGGATGTCGCCGGTGCCGGGCGGCAAATCAATCAGTAAGTAGTCGAGGTCGTCCCATTCGACGTCGTTGATGAACTGGTTGATCAGTTGCGAGGCCATCGGCCCGCGCCAGATCACCGGCTTCTCCGCCTCGACCAGGAAGCCGATACTCATCACCTTGATGCCGAAGGCTTCGAGCGGCTGCAATCGCTGCGTCGGACGCTCGCCTGGCTCGGATGCAGGGATCGTCCGCACGCGCGGCTGCTGGCCCTGCAAATCGAGCATCAGCGGCATACTTGGGCCATAGACGTCTGCATCGAGCAGGCCAACCTTCGCGCCGTCTTGCGCCAAGGCCACCGCCAGGTTCACCGTCACGGTAGACTTTCCGACACCGCCCTTGCCCGACGCGATCGCGATTGTGTTCTTGACCCCGGCCAGCCCAGGCCGGTTAGCACTGTTTGTCGCGCGCACCTGCGCGGTGAACGTCGCTTCGACCCGGACGACCTCCGGTACCGTCGCGATCGCTTCGCGCAAGTCGTGCTCAACCCGCTGGCGGTAGCGCGTGCCGTAATAGGCCAGCTCGACGGCAATCTTCACCACCTGGCCCTGGAAGGTCAGCGACTTGACCATCCCCAACTCGACCAGCGACCGGCCGAGGTCGGGGTCTTGCACCGTCGCGACCGCGCGCTTGACCGCTTCCTCGAACGGGGTGCCCGGCTTATCCGGCGCGGCGACTCCGCCCGGCGTTGACACCGTCACCGGCCGCGCGCCCGCTGGGAGTGTGCCGCCCAGCATCGGCAACGCGCGCGGCAACTTCGCTGGACCGCTGTTCGACACTGGCGCCCCACGCGGCGGCGCGTCTGCGCCCGCCATTGGCAGCGCCCGTTTCGGAGCGACCGGAGTCACCGGCGCGTTCGGCTGGTCGGGCGACATTTCAATCGGCGTGTCCGGCGCCTTTTCAATCTGTGTGATGCGCTTACGGAAAAGTGGCATGGGTCGCGACGCTCCTCAGTTATCTTTCAACGATAGTGGCCGTTGGTCGAAAGTCAAAGGTCAAAAGTCGAAGGTCTCTCTGGTTAATGCACAGGCTTGCCCGCGAACGCCGGTTATCAGACAGCCACAGCCTCCTCACGAGCGACCTTCAGACCTTCGACCTGCACTCGTCGTTAGCCGCCAATCTGCGACATCCCCCGCCCGACCGGCAGAATGCCGTCTTTGAGGCCGTGCCCCCACGGTTTGCGCCAGACGCCTTCGCGCACGGCCGCGCGCAATTCGGCGTCGCTTGCGCCAGCGCGCAGCAGTGGCCGCAGGTCGAGTTCGTCCGCACGGAGCAGGCAGAGGCGCAGTTTCCCGTCCGAGGTCAGCCGCATTCGGTTGCAGCCGGCGCAGAAGTTCTCGGTGACGGAGCTGATGAATCCGACCGTGCCCTGCGCGCCCGGCAGGCGGTAAGGCCGCGCCGGGTCGGCGAGATTCGCGTGTGGCTCCGGCGTCAGCGGTCCCCAGCGCTCCTGAATCAGCGCGCGGCTCTCGGCAGAAGGCACGAGTCGCTCATTCGCCACGTCGAAGACACCGTCGAGCGGCATGATTTCGATGAAGCGCATCTGCCAGGGATGCGCCATGGTCAGGCCGGCCAGGTCGGCGACTTCGTGGTCATTCCAGCCGCGCACGACGACGGCATTGAGCTTGATCGGCGTGAGGCCGTATTCCTCGGCCGCCGCGATGCCGGCCCAGACTTTCTGAATCTCGCCGCCGCGCGTGATCCGCCGGAAGCGGTCGGCGTCGAGCGTGTCAATGCTGACGTTGACGCGGTCGAGTCCTGCCGCCGCGAGTTTGGGCGCCAGTTTCGCCAGCAGAATCGCGTTGGTCGTTAGCGCGACTTCTTCGACACCGGGCATCGCCTTGATTGCCGCGATGAGCTCGGGCAGATTCGGCCGCACCGTCGGTTCGCCGCCGGTCAGCCGGAACTTGCGGAATCCAAGCTCGGTCGTGAGCCGGACGACGCGCAGTAATTCCTCATCGGTGAGTAACTCGTCGCGCGGCGCGAAGTGCATCCCGGTGGCGGGCATACAATAGACGCAGCGGAGGTTGCAGCGATCGGTGAGCGAGATGCGGAGATAATCAATCCGCCGCCCAAAACGGTCGAAACTTGGCTTGCTGACTGGTACAGTCCGGTGCTGGCCGGTTGCCAGCGTGGTCGCCGCGCTTGTCACATTGCCACTCGATCGAACCGGCCCGCCAGGCGCGCCGGCCCGCCTTTTCTTCACGCGCCGCCAGAACCCTCCACACCGAAGTACACCGACTGCCGGCGCGCTGCTTCCCAGCGGCGACTTTCTATACGTAAGAGTAACAAAACCCCCGGAGGGCGTCAAACGAGTCGGGCAGTCGGGCAGTGAGGACGGACGAGCAATGAATCCGCAGCCAGGCGCAGTGCTAACGAGAACCCCCTGCTCGACCGCCCGTCTGCCCGCCTGCCCGACTCACGTTACGCGCCGTCGCGCGCAGGATGGTCTTGACCTGGAATGGGGTCAGGCCAGGATGCTTGGCGAGGATTTTGGCGACCAGGCCGGTGATATGTGGCGCGGAGAAACTGTTGCCAGTCACGGTCATCGCGCCGCCGCCGCGCCAGGCAACCGTCACGTCAATGCCGGGGGCGAGAAACTCGACCGGCGGCGCCGGATTATAGTAGAACGCATAAGGGTCGCTGTCCTCGTGACAGGCGACCGAGATGACCGAGGCATAGAGGGACGGATAACTGACCACGGGCAGATTATTCGCCGCCGTGACGAGAATGGTATTGCGGAAATAGGCGAGGTCGGCCAGCTCATGGAAAACGCTGAAGAACTCTTGCTTGGTCGTGCCGAGCGAGAGATTGATCACCCGCATCCCGGCCTCGATCGCCCAGCGCAGCCCCGCCGCGAACGCCGTGCCTTTGCCGCTGAGACGCGCCCCAAGCACCTTGACGCTGTAGAGTTCCACGTCGGGCGCGAGACGGCGGATGATGTCGGCGCAGGCGGTGCCGTGCCCGAATGCATCGGCATGGGGCATGTCGTCGCGCTGAAGCTGGCGGTCGGCGCCCTCCTGAAAACTGATATAGCCGCGCACTCGGCCGGCAATCGCAGGGTGCGCGTCGTCAATGCCCGAGTCTATGACGCCAACTTTGACCCCTGCGCCGCTGCTGTCTCCCCAGGCCCAGTCGGGGGTGACCAGCTCCAGTCCCGGCACAGGGGGCAGAGCAGTCAGTTCCTCCGGCGTATGACTCCAGGCAGGTCGAGCGCCAAGCATCAGCACATTCCTCACGCGATTGCACCACAATGCTCCAGTGGTAGGGTCGCGACTCGCCCACGACGGCGCAGGGCGCCGCAGATCATTCTACCCCCTGCATCGCCAGGCGCCAGCGTACACCGCGAACGGAGAAAACAAGGGGAGAAGTTCCTCCCATTCCACTCGGCGGCCTCGGCACGCTCGGCGATGCAATCCGGCCTATCCCAGTACCGCGAGCAGGCGCGTGGAGTTGCCGCGCCAGGCGGCCCAGGCGGCAGGATCTGCGGCGGCCTCGGCCAGCAGGCGGGTGAGCGTCGCGTTGACCGGCGCGGACACGCCGGTTTGTTCGGCTAGCGCGACGACCGCGCCGTTGTACCAATGCGCTTCGCTGCGGCCCCGGCCGGCTTCAAGATCGCCCCAGAGGGAGGGCAGCTTGTCGCCGCGCCCACCACCGACGCGCGCGGCCAGCAGCCGCCGGGCGAGCGGAGCAGGTAGCGCCATTGCCGCCGCCAGCAGGCGCACGGGGTAGGCCGGCAGGTCAATCAGACCAATGCCGGCGGCGCCCATCACGGTGCGCGCCTCGCGAAAGGCGCGCTGCTCGACGGCGAAGAGATCGGGATCGGCGAAGAGCGCGGCGGGCGGCAAGCCGAGCAGCGCCGACTGCGCGTTCGCCAGCATGTTCAGCAGCAACTTCGACCATTTCAGCGCGCGGTATGAGCGCGTGGTAACAATCGGCAAGCCGGTCGGGGCAAAGCGCGCCAGGAGCGGCGCGAGGTCTTCACCCGCCACCGGCGCGAAGCCCAACCCACCCTTTGCTGTGTGCCGCGTGATGCTTCCCGGCGCGGGCACGCTGATGCTAATGGTGAACGCGCCCGAGCGAACCGCCGCCGCGCCGAGCGCCCGCGCCAGTGTTTCCTCATTACCGACACCATTCTGGAGCGTCAGCACGGTCGCGCCAGCATCCACAAGCCGGCGCAGGTCGGGCAGCGCGCCAGCCGTGTCATAACTCTTGACCGTGAGGATGATGAGTGCGGGTGGACGTGATAGTTCGGTGATGCTGGTGACTGAGGCGATCGGCACGCGCGTGCCGGCATATGTCCCCGTTCCCTGAATCGCCAGCGGCGCGCGCGCCAGCGCGTCATGCAGCGCCGGCCGGGCCAGCAGTGTGACGTCGTTGCCGGCCAGCGTCAGCGCGCCACCAATGAACTGCCCGACCGCGCCCGCGCCATAGACGAGTACCGCGCCAGCCGGCGGCGCGGCGCTCACGCCGTCTTCCCCGATTTGTCGGTGATCTTCAACTCGCGGTGATGCAGTAGCCGGTCAATATTGCTTCGGTGCTGCACCAGCGCCACGGCCAGCAACGCGAAGACGAAGATGATGTAGAAGGGATGGTGGTCCCGAAGGAAGATCAGATCATAGATGAGCATAAAGACGCTCGCGGCGGCGATCATCACAAGGGAAGCCAGCGAAGCATAGCGCCAGACGCCAATGACGATCCACCAGACAATCGCCGCCAGTACTCCGACCGGCGGCGCCAGCGCGGTAATGACGCCCAGCGACGTCGCGATGCCCTTGCCACCATGCCCGCGCAGGTAAATCGGGAAGTCATGGCCGACAATCGCCAGGAGAGCGATCAGTACGACGGCGAGGTCGGGCAGCTTGAGCAGGTAGCGCGCGAAGAGCACCGGCAGCGCGCCCTTCAGCGCGTCTCCCAGCAGCACCAGCAGCGCCGGAATCGCCCCGCCAACCCGGTAGGCGTTCGCCATCCCGATATTGCCGCTGCCGTAGTTCCGAATATCCTTGCCGGTCACGGCTTTGATGATCAGAAAACCGCTGGGGATTGAGCCGCACAGGTAGGCGACGACGAGCATGGCGATCGTTTGCCAGATCATGACGCGGCCCTCCCTACGCTGCTGCCCCACACGTCGTCGCGTGACATCGGGATCATAGCGGCCACGCCACTCCTCCGCAACCTGAGTGAGGTGGGCAGTGGGGCAGTGGGGCAGTCGGGCAGTGGGTGCAGGTCAGCACTACACCAGTAGACAAGCACTGT
>DASUBC010000580.1:0-2782 GCA_035763465.1 Thermomicrobiales bacterium | reverse complement strand
GCCGATGCGGACGTTCTCGTGGTCGAGATTGCCCACCTGGCCAATCGTCGCGATGCAGTCGAGATGAATCGTGCGCTGCTCACCCGAGGGCAGGCGCACGACGGCGTAATCGCCTTCCTTCGCCATCAACTGCGCCGCCGTGCCCGCGCTGCGGACGATTTGCCCGCCGCGGCCTTTGTGCAGTTCGATGTTATGGATGACGGTGCCGGTTGGGATATTGCGGATCGGCAATGCGTTGCCCACGCGGATATCCGCCTCCGTGCCGCTCATCACCCGGTCGCCGACGTTCAGGCCGTTCGGCGCGAGGATGTAGCGCTTCTCGCCGTCTACGTAATGCAACAGCGCGATGCGCGCCGAGCGGTTGGGGTCATACTCAATCGAGAAGACCTTCGCCGGAACGCCGTACTTGTTGCGCTTGAAATCAATGATGCGATAGCGCCGCTTCACCCCGCCGCCACGATGCCGGGCCGTGATATGGCCCTCATTGTTGCGGCCCGCGCGGCTGTTCTTCTTCGCAACCAGTGAGCGCTCCGGGCGGGAGCGGGTAATCTCGTCAAAGCTCGATACCGACATCGCGCGTCGTCCTGGTGACGTCGGCTTATACACACGAATTGGCATGCTTGCGTCCTCCCAGAACGTTGCTTACGGCTGCAACTGCGCGATGCTCTGCCCGTCGGCCAGCGTAACGATGGCCTTTTTCCAGGGGCGAGCCTCGGTGCGATAAATACCCTTGCGGGTCCGAATGATGCGCGCCTTGCCTGGCATCCGCATCGTATTGACCGAGACGACCTTCACGTTGAACATCGCCTCGACCGCATGCTTGATCTGGTGCTTGTTCGCCTCAGCGGCCACCTGGAAGGTGTACTGCGGGATGACCTTGCCGCGACCGTTGTCAATCTGCTGCAGAGCGGCCGATTTCTCGGTCAGAATACCGCGACGAATAACCTCGGTAATCTCCATCGTCTATTCCTCCCCGCCCTTCCCGGCTGTCTCCGGCTTCTCGGTCTTCCCAGCGGCGCGCCTGCGCGTCGTCTTCGGAGCCGCCTCAGCCTCAGCCTCAGCCTCAGCGGCGGGCGCGGCCTTCTCCGCTTTGCCAGCCTTCTCCGCCGTCGCGGCTTTCGCGCTGGCCGGAGCCTTCTTCGTCGCGGCCGTCGTGGTTGGCGCAGCCGTGGCCGTCGCCTCGCGCTTCTCCGCCGCCCGGGCCGCGCGCGCCCGCTTCCGCAGCACCACATTCGGATGCCGCTTCATTTGCAGACGATCATCGGCGTCGCGGCCAAATTTCTCGACCAGCCGCCGCGCCGTCTCAACCAGCATCAGCACCTGATCGTATTTCAGCAACTCGACGACGTTGGTAGATTCGACATGGCCCAACTGCACTGACGGGATGTTGCGCGCCGAGAGGATGACGTTTTCATCACGCTCAGGCAGCAGCAGCAGCACCTTACGTTCGATGGGCAGGTTGGCGAGTAGCGCCTCCATGTCCTTCGTGCGCGGCTCGCTGATCTCGATGGTATCCATCAGCAGGATGCGCCCGTTCGCCGCTTTATCGGAGAGCGCCGAGCGAATCGCGACGCGCTTCATCTTGCGCGGAATAGCCCGCTCATAGGCGTGCGGACGCGGCCCGAAGACCGTGCCACCGCCACGCCACTGCGGGGCGCGCGTGGAACCCTGGCGCGCGCGGCCCGTGCCCTTCTGGCGATACGGCTTCTTGTTGCCGCCGCTCACCTCGGCGCGCGTCTTGGTAGACGCTGTACCCTGGCGCCGGTTCACGAGCTGCGCCGTCACCACCTGGTGCAGCACCGCCGTGTTGACCGGCGCGCCAAACACATAATTGTCCAGATGTTCTTCGCGGACGATCTGGCCGTCCATATCGTAGACGTTCGCGGATGGCATTTCCTGTCTCCTCATCCCCGCCTAGCCACGCTGCCGCGCGGCGACTGCCATCTGCGCGGCGCTCTTGCGGATCATCAGCAGGCCGCCATTGGGGCCTGGCACCGATCCGAACACCACGAGCAGGTTGCGCTCTGGGTCCGCCTGCACCACACGCAGCGCCTTGACGGTCACTCGCTCGTTGCCCATCCGGCCAGCCATGCGCGTGCCCTTGTAGACGCGGCCCGGTGTCGTGCCAGGGCCAATCGAACCGGGCGCGCGGGCGCGGTCGGACTGGCCGTGCGTGCGCTGGCCACCGCCGAAGCCGTGGCGCTTCATGACGCCCGCGAAGCCTTTGCCCTTCGACGTGCCGATGATGTCAACATCTTCGCCCTCGGCGAACATGTCTACCGTGACCTCATCGCCCACCGCCGGAAGCTCGCCGACGACCTTCACCTCGCGCAGCGTCTTGAACGGCCCCAGCGCCTTGCGTGCGCCGCCACGCCGTCTCGCGCCGCCCTTCGCGGATGTCGTCGCGCCCGCCTCAGCCGTGGCGGACTGCTCGGCCTGGTCGGCCTCCGTCTCAGTCGCACCGGCGGCCTCGGCGGCCTGCCGCTGCTGGCGCGCCTTCTGGCGGACCTTCTGCTGCTCGCGCTGCTGCTCGCGGCGCTGGCGCTCGGTCAGCTTCAACTCGTGGCCCAGATGACCGAGCATCGGGCGGGTTGTGTGCTTCAGTTTGATGGTCTCGAAGCCAAGCTGGACGGCCTCATAACCGTCGTTGGCTTCCGTCTTGACCTGCGTTACCGTGCAGGGTCCGGCCTCGATGATCGTGACAGGCATCACAGCCCCGCTGGGGCCGAAGATTTGTGTCATCCCCACCTTGCGGCCGAGCATTCCACCTAACATCATGTTT
>DASUBC010000579.1:0-5114 GCA_035763465.1 Thermomicrobiales bacterium | reverse complement strand
CAGCCGCTGTGGCGCTACGAGGTGGTTCACGCCGCGACGACCGCCTGCGCGGCCGATGTCAATGGCGACGGCCGCGACGAGGTGCTGGCAGCCAGCGAGTACTGGAGCTGGCACGCTATTCAGCCCGATGGCACGGCCCTGTTCCGCGTGCGCGGGGTGGAAAGTTCGGGCGCGGCGGCGGTTGGGACGTGTCGCCGACCGGGAACCGGGCAGCGCCTGGCGCTCTTCGGCGGCTGGGACGGCCACCTGACCGCGTACACACCGGACGGTGAGCGCGCCTGGGGCGTGCCGCTGGGCGACATCATCACCACCGCCGAAGGTGTTGACTTCGACGGCCAGGGTGAGGAAGAGATATTGGTCGCCGCGCGCAGTGGTTATGCCTACCGCTACGGCGCAGATGGTGGTCAACGCTGGCGGCGCAAGCTGGGCCGCGCGGTCACCGCCACGCGCTGGCTGCCGGCGCAACGAGCGATCGTCGCGGCGGCGGGCAACGAGCTGGTCTGGCTCGATCCGGCCGGTGAGGTCATCGAATGTGTCGCCCTGCCCACGCGCATCGTGTCGCTGCACCGCTGGCGCGATGGCAACACAGAAGCGGTCGTCGCGCAGGACGCGGCGGGTGTGCTGCGGGCGATCGTGCCGGGGAATCGCTAGCGCCGCGCCGCCTGGGTGAGCGGTGCGGCGAAAGACGTGTGTACCAGCTGCAACGGCGCAGCAGGCTACAAGACGACGGGGCGGCGACCAGTTGGCCGCCGCCCTGCGTGTTCGGGTCGCTAAGAGCCGGTACCACCTTGATATACCTCTTCCTCACCCTCATCGCACGCGCATAAAAAAGGGACGAGGCCGGCCGTTACTCCTTCGATGCGGGCGGCGTGACGGCCGGGCGGCAGCGCGGTGGGCGGTTGCCAGGCCAAATCGTCTATACTCCAGGTGAGCGCTTGGCGGCGGCCGGCGGATCAGGAGATCGCTCTCGATGGCCCCTGTCCGCGATAGGGCCATGGCCATGACCAGATCACGCACCTAGCGAGGCGAGCGGTGGGAGGACGCCGACGGCGGATGGCTCCCGCCCGGATAGTAGCCCATGACCGGGGCGATGCAGTATTCGCCTCGGACCCGGCCCGGAGATCGCCGCATGGCCATACCCCAATCCGGCTCCCCACCAGGCTACTTCCGAACAGCCGATCTCTTTAGCGCGCTCTCCCTGGCAGCGGACCTCGCTATCGGCGTGTCCGACGAGCACGCCGTCAGGTCATGCTACATCGCCATGCGGATCGCCGACGCGTTGCGCCTGTCGCCCGAGGAGCGTGCCGACCTCTACTATGCTGAACTCCTGATGGACGCGGGCTGCACCGCCTGGACGAGCCAGATGGCCGCCTTCGTCGCGGGCGACGAGATCGTGGCGCGGCGGGAAATGGTCTTCTTCACCGATAGCCGCAACCCGGTCGAGCAATTTAATTGGATGCGGGAATATGTGGCGGTGGGGGCACCCGCTCCGACGCGCGCGCGGCGGATGCTGGGGGCCGCGCTGCACGGTCAGGAGTTCACGCGCGAGGGGATGCGCAACACCTGCGAGGTCGCCCAGCATTTCGCGCGCCGTCTGGGGATGCCCGAGACGGTGCAGGCCGCCCTGCTGTCGATCTACGAGCAATGGGACGGATCCGGCCCGCTGGGGAATCGCGGCGAGGCGATCCCGATCATTTCCCGGATCGTCTATATGACCAGCTTCCTCGAGGCATTCCACCATCTCGGCGGCCCCGCCGCCGCCATCCGCCTGGCCCGCCAGCGGCAGGGGAGCGCCTTCGACCCGGCGGTAGTCGAGGCGTTCCTCGCTTCCTCGGCTGACCGGGACTTCTGGGCCGGACTGGAGCAGGAGTCGGTCTGGGCGACCGTGATGGCGCTGGAACCGGACTCGCCGTACTGCTTCCTGCCGGAAGCGCGGCTGGACGACGTGGCCCTGGCCTTCGCCGACTTCGCCGACCTGAAAGCGCCCCACCTGACCGGCCATTCCCGGCGCGTGGCCGACCTGGCCGAGCGAGTCGCCCGGCGGATGGCGCTGCCCGAGAGCGAGATTACGACCATCCGCCGGGCGGCGCTGATGCACGACCTGGGACTCGTCGCGGTGCCCTCCTTCACGCTGGAAAAACCCACCGAGCGGCTGACTCCGGCCGAGTGGGAGCGGGTGCGACTCCATCCTTACTACGCCGAGCGCATCCTGTCGCGCGTGCCCGCCCTCGCGCCGTTCGTCCCGCTGGTGGCGGCTCACCATGAGTGCCCGGATGGCCGGGGTTACCATCGCGGGCTTACGCTGGCACAGATCCCGACCGGTGCGCGGATTATCGCCGTAGCCGACCGCTTCGACGACTACACCCACGACCTGCCCGGCCAACCAGCCATCGAGGAGGGCGCGGCGCTGACCCAGTTGGGTGAGGTAGCGGGGCACGGCGTCTGCGCCGATACCTTTCGTGCCCTGACGCAGGTGCTGGCCGAGGATGATCCGCAACCGACCTCGCTGCATCGCCGGCGGCGCCAGCAGGAGTGGCCGGCCGGCCTGACTGATCGCGAGGTGGAAGCCCTGCGCCTGCTCGCGCAGGGCCTCAGCCGGCGGCAGGTCGCCGACGCCCTCTTTCTGAGCGAGCACACCGTGCGCCACCACCTGGAGCATATCTACAACAAGGTTGGGGTGAGCACCAGGGTCGCGGCCATCCTTTTCGCTGTGGAGCACGGCCTGCTCCGGTAGCATCCGATACGTTGCCAGGTTCAGCGCAGCCACCCAGGGCCGCCCGATCGGGCGGCCCTGCCCACGTACGGCGGTCGAGGCGAGGCACAATTAGGCGCACCGCATTACAAATGGGACGTTTGTCCGATGTTTCCACGCCGGGCCGGCGCTATCGTAGTTTCAGACAGCAGACAGGGAATGCCCGGGATTGAAGCGCACAACTTGTCGCCGGCCACGCAGCCAGCAGCAGAGAATCTTGCACACGAAAGGAGGCCGCCATGTCTGACCGGAAAGAGCTCCCGCCGGCTGACGCCACGCTGGATGCCGCCGGGGCGTCCTGCGCCACGCTCACGCCGCTGATTCGCACGACGATCCGGGGTCTCGCCGGCGGCGCGGTACTGGAGGTGAGAACGGACGACCCCTCTGCTCGTGTGGATATCCCGGCCTGGAGCCGTCTGACCGGCAACGAGTTGCTGGCGTCGGTTGAGGAGGACGCGGCCCATACCCGCTTCTTCCTCCGCAAGAAGTAACCGGGCCACGCCCGGTGGAGGTGAGAACGATGACGAGCAAGATCGTGGTCCACGCGACGCACGGCAAGGACGATCCGGAGCGGGCGACGCTGCCCTTCATCGTCGCCAACGTGGCCGCCAGCGCCGACCAGGAGGCGGTAGTGCTGCTGACCATTGACGGGGTCTGGCTGGCGACGAAGGGCTATGGCGACACCATCTGCAAGGAGGGTTTCCCACCCTTGCGCGAGGTCATGCAGGCGTTCGTGGCGAACGGCGGGCAGATCTGGGCCTGCGGCACCTGCGCCAAGCCGCGCGGCATCGGCGAGAGCGACCTGATCGCCGGGGCCAGGATCGTGACCGCCGCCCATGTGGTCGAATACCTGGCGTCCGGCGCAGCGGCACTGACTATCTGACCGATCGTCCGGCCAATCGATCGTTGGCGCTCCCACCCGGCCGTCCCCGGCCCAGATTCGGGGTACCGGAGCGAGCGGAAAGCAGGAGGAAGCACATGCCCAGGTACCTCATCGAGCGGCGCATCCCAGGCGCAGGCCAGTTCACCGCAGAGCAACTCCACGCGATCTCGGCGCAGTCGAACGGCGTGCTCGGCGACCTGACGAGCGCCAGGAAGCGGGTGCAATGGGTCCAGAGTTTTGTGACGGATGACGCGATCCATTGCGTCTACCTGGCCTCCGACCCGGAGGTTGTCCTGGAGCACGCCCGCTGCGGCGGTTTCCCGGCCGACCGAATCAGTGAAGTACGCCAGGTGATCGATCCGACGACGGGTGAGTAGCGCCCGTGCACGGGCAGGCTTGCATCACCCGCACCTGCGCCAGCCGGGCGACTGCGGCGCAGCAGTCGTCCGGGCGTCACTAACGAAAGGAGATTCGTCATGGTCCACACCGTTGCCCCCGCGTCGCTGCCCTCAGCGCCTGCCGCAGACGGCAGTCTCGCTCAGACATTCCTGACTGCCCTCGGCAGTCAGGACTTTGAGCAACTCGCCGCCTGTTTCCAGCCAGACGTCCGCTTCCGGGCGCTCGTCCCGCCGGGAGTGCGGGAAGGTGCGGATCGCAGCGAGGCCCTCGGCTGGCTGCGCCGCTGGTTCGGCGACGCCTCCGACCTCAACGTACTGAGCGCCACGACCGGCATCGTCGGCGACCGGCTGCACATCGCCTACCGCTTCCACCTGCGGAAACCGGCCGGCTGGCAGGTAATCGAGCAGCAAGCTTACTGCACCGTTGAAGAAGGGCGCATCGCCGACATGGCGATCGTCTGCTCGGGCTTCTGCCCCGCGCCGCCCCCCGCCGACATGCGTTAGCCGCAGATGAGCGCACACGAACGGCCCGATGCGCTGCGAAAAGCAATCGGCACGACGGGGGCAACTCTGGGGGTGATGACTCGTGGGTTGGTCCCCTCTCCCGCATTGCAGGAGAGGGGACCGGCGCGACCCACTCTGTGGGTACTCCGGTGAGCCAGGGGAGGGGTTCCGTCACTCCTTCGGCGCGGGCGGCGCGACGGCTGGCAGGCCGCTGTCGCGCACCAGCGTGTTGAAGGCGGCGACGTCGCTGTCGAGGGTCGCGCGCAACTGGCCGAGCTGGTCATCGGCGCGGGCGGCGAGGTCGGCGAAGACGGCGCGGGCATTCTGCGTCGGCGCGGCGTCGGCTTCGGCCACCATGCCGCCGAGCGTCGCCAGTTTCACGTTGAGCGCGGCCGGGAAGCACAGAGGGCTGTCGGCCTTCGGCTCGATCAGGCCGCGTTCAAGCTCATCCAGACGGTCGTGCAGTTTCGCCGCCGCCTCTGCGACCGGTGCGACATTCTCCTGGTCCTTGACACGCTTCTGCCAGGCGTCCACCTGATCGCGCACGGCGCGCAGCGTATTGACGCCGTCGTGGACC
>DASUBC010000578.1:0-9574 GCA_035763465.1 Thermomicrobiales bacterium | reverse complement strand
CCAGCACCGCCAGGGGAGGCAGGTCCGCTGTCGCCAGCCCAGCAGTCGCGTCCGCGCCTCGCACCCGCCTGCTGGCCGGAGATTGCTGCCCGCGCCGAAAACGAGAGCCTGCGCGATCTCGCTGCCGCGTACGGGGTGAGCCACGAAACCATCCAGGCGGTCGTGCGCCGAGCCACTCGGCCACTCCCCGATACGATGACGGCGGACGGAGCACCGATCCGCTGTTGCTGCACCAGCGTGTTCGCGCCGTGGTGCCTGGGGTGAGCGGCGGGTACCGCTGCGAGATCGGGACCGTGGCGGGGTCGTGCCGGATTACCAGCACCCGGGCCGCCAGGACAACGCATGGCCGGGGCAGCGGGATGGACGGCGGCCCGCTTCCACACCTGGCCGCTGCTGGTGCGCCATGCAGAAGCGGATCAGCCCTGGATTGTCTGCGCGCTGTCCGTCCCTCATACTGGCGATAAGCCGAAGCGGAGCGCACGATATGCCACCGGAGATCAGATACGCCCGGAGCGGCGGCGTCAGTATCGCTTACCAAGTGATCGAGATGATGATCTCGACCTCGTGTTCGTCCTGGGGTGCGTCTCGGCCTCCTTCTTCCGCCTCATTCTCTTCGATAGGCGCGGCACGGGGCCTTTGGGCCGCGTGGCCGACGTGCCAACCCTCGAGCAGCGCATGGGCGACGTGCGGGCAGTGCTCGATGCCATCGGCCCCTGGCGCGCGGCCCTCCTGGACGTTTCCGAGGGCGGGGCCCTATGCGCCCTGTTCGCCACCACATACCCTAAGCGGACCGCCGTGCTGGTGATGACCGGCAGCTTCGCCCGACGACTCCGGACGCCGGATTTATCCCCTGGGCGCTCGGCTGGACGAGTGCTACGAGTACCTTGAGCCGCTCGTGCTGCTGGGCCAGTGCATCAGCGCCGGCCGCGTGGTGAAAAGCCACCAGCCGAACGCCCAGTCTAGCTGGCCTAGCACCGCGCAACCGCGCCGCGCTCTGGGGGTAACCACCCTCGCGTTTCAGGGCAGTCCTGAAACGCGAGGGTGGTCATGTCTGGCCGTGCTAGCGCACCTGGAATTGCACGGTGTGGGTCGTAGGGTCGCCCGCGACCGTGAAACTGAGTTGCCAGGTGCCAGTCGTCAGCCCGGTTGTCTGGAGGTTGTAGAGATAAAAGCCGCCCGCATACCGGAAGTTGTCATCTGGGTTGGCGTCGCCCGCGTCAACCACCGTGCCTGGGGCATCGCTGCTCACCTGCGTGAGGCCGGTGGCGGTGACCACGCTAGTGTCCGCCGAGATATTCGCGCCGCTGGCGTCGCACAGTGCCAGTTTGATCGGCACAGTGCTGCCAGCTTTGTGCGCCTGCGCCTGGTCATAAAGCACGCAGACGTTGTAGGCCACGGTGTAGGTCACGCTCCGGCTGGTCGTGTTGCCGACGGCGTCGCGCGCAGTGATAGTGAAGGTCTTCGTGCCCACACTCGCGGTGTCGAGCGCGCCGCCATTGGCCACGATCCCGGCGCACGCGACCACGCCGGAGCCGGGCGTCACGCCGTCTGCCAGCGGGTCGGCGCAGGCATAACTGGCTGCGATCGCCTGGTGCAGCAGATACGTCGTCGCGGTGGGCGCGGTGATGCTGATCTGGGGCGGCGTCTGGTCAATCTTGATGCCGCCCAGCGTCACCGGGTCGGCGGTATTGCCCGCCTGGTCCACACACGCGCCGCTGTTCGTCGCGGCCAGGTTGGCCCCGTCGCCGTTGAGGGTCTGGCTCGCCAGCGTGTTCGTGGCCAGGCCGGATTGCACCGGGCCGGTGTCGGCGCAGGCGAAGGCGACGGTGACGTGCTGATTGGTCCAGGTGCCCGGCGTGTAGGGCTGCCCATCAGCGGTCGTCGCGCGCGCCGTGATGACCGGCTTGGTCTGGTCAATGTTGACTGGCCCGAAGGTGACGGGGGCGGCGGCGTTGCCGGCGTTGTCGGTGCAGGCGCCGGTGCTGGTCACGGATTGGTTCGCGCCCTCGCCGGTGAGCGTCGCGCCAGCGACGGTGTCGGAGGCGACACCGGAGATATACGAAGCAGCGGCATCCTCCGCGCAACTGAAGTGGACCGTCACCGCCTGGTTGGTCCAGGCCCCAGCCGTATAGGGCTGGCCATCGGCGGTGGTGGCTGTGGCGGTGATACGCGGCGTGATCTGGTCAATCAGGATCGGGCCGAAATTGACGGTCGCGGTGTTGTTCGCGTGGTCTGTGCAGGTGCCGGACACGGACGGCAGATTGGCTCCGCCGCTGATCGTCCGGGGTGGGCTCACGCTCGCGACGCCTGTGCCGCCGGCGTTATCCGCGCAGGTGAAGGTGACGGTCACGTCCTGGTTGGTCCAGGTGTTGGCCGTATAGGGCCGGCCGTCGGCGGTGGTCGCCGAAGCCGTGATGGTGGGTGGCGTCGTGTCGGGGGTGATGTAGGACACGCAGCCGTAGAGGAGCAGCTTGCCGAGCGAGCCCTGGTTGAGGTTGAACACCTGCGCGTCCTGCGGCACGTCCACGCCCCGGTCGCCGCTCGCGGATTCGTACTCCCACGGGCTGAGCAGCGGGTGGTAAGTGGGGCCGAAGTAGCGCTGGCAGTATGGGTCAATGGTCACGGCGGCATTCAGGTAGGCGAACGCCCCGACCGGCGACGTGTCCACGCAGTCGGTGCTGACGCAGCTGGGCAGGTGGTCGGCGTCGAAGCCGAGGAACTGCACATCATGGAGCAGCTTGCCGGAGGTCGGATCGGGCGTCGGGAAGTATTCGTTGTAGCCCGGTGTATCGAGCGTCGGCGGATGGGGGATGCGGGCGCTACCGCCGGTCGTGCCAGGGCGATGGATGCAGTAGTAGAGGGCGAGGTGACCGAAGAGGTCATTCAACACCCCCGAGTTTAGGTCGCCCGCAACGAACTGGTCGTTGCGGCCGTATTCGGTGCACAGCGTGTTGCTACTCGACCGGACGTAGAGTTCCCCAATGCCCTGTGTGGCGTCGGTGCCGAATTTCAGGCAGGTGTAGACATAGTCGCCACTGTCGCCCTTATTCAGGTCGGGGAACCGCTGCGTGTACCCGGCGGGGCACTGGATGTCGGGGGAACCGCCAGTGATTACCTGCACGTCGGTGACGAGCTGGCTGGCCGGCGGCTCGCCGTAGTTGGCGACGGGATCCGTGCTGGGCGCTGGGTACGATGGGTCGTCTGCGCGGGCGATACCCGGTGTCAAGGCCAGGACGCTGGCGGCGAGCGCGAGCGCCGCCAGCAGCGAGAAGAGCGGACCAAGGGTGCGCGTCCTGTTCATGTGTCGCTTCTCCCGGTGATGCTCGTGCCATCCGTAATTGCGCAACGTTGCGGTTGCTGTAGTCTTATTGCGGGGCGATTCGTTACACCGCTGGACGATGAATGGTTTTCCCTCCGGTCTCCCTGAACGGATGTCGCCGTACGTGATGGCCGCCAGGCGGAACGGGGTCGAGGTTCCGCCCGGTGCACGGTGTGGAAGGGGTGTTTGCGTAAACATGCTGTCAGTCTACCCAGCGCGCACTACGCCGCTGGGGTTTTCGTCATCGCGTGGCTGACCAGGAGAGTGCGCCGGCGGGTGGGGATGAGGCGCGCCGCCAGGGTCAGCAGGCTGGCGGCAAGGCTGGCGCGGCGAGGCTGTGCGCCGAGGACGCTCGCCAGCTGCTGCGCGGCCTCAGCTCGTGCTACCCGCTCCTTGTGGAGCTGTAACGCGACGATCCGATACAGGTCGGTTGTGTCCCAGTCGTTCATGATCTGCTCCTTTCTTGGCCTCGCTCGACACGCTCGCTGTTCGGGCCGCCGTGGGCTAGCCGCCCGGCAAAATGGCTTCGCGCCGCAGCTCTCTTGCTGACCTCCTTTCACCTATTCGTGCTTCCTGCGCCTAGTGTGCGCCCCGCCGCCGTCCGCCAACAGGGACAGCACCGTGACAACACCCTGACAAGGGAACCTATCGCTACACGAGATGTGGTATCCGTGGTATCATTAGTGTGCGAGCAATGCGAGGGGGACGGCATGGGTACGCTGACGCCGACCGCGTTCGGGGCGCTGCTGCGACAACGGCGCCGGGTGGCCGGGTTGTCGCAGGAGGCGTTGGCGGAGCGCGCGGGGTTGAGCACCGACGCCATCGCGGCGCTGGAGCGTGGCCGCCGTGTTGCCCCGCGCGCGGATACGCTCGCGCGCCTCGCCGGCGCGCTCGGCCTGACCGCAGCCGAGCGCGCAGCACTCATCGCCAGCGCAGGCGGGCGGCCGGTCCCGCCTACCGAACCCGTCTCCGTGCTCCCGGCGCCCCTGACGCCGCTGATCGGGCGCGAGCACGAGACGGCGGCGGTGGCGCATCTGCTCCAGCACGGCACGCGCCTGCTCACACTGACTGGGCCGGGCGGAGTCGGCAAAACCCGGCTCGCCCTGGCCGTGGCAGTGAGCCTGTCCGACGCCTACCCCGATGGCGTCGCCTTCGTCGACCTGTCCGCGCTCCGCGACCCGGCGCTGGTCGCACCCACCGTGGCGCGGGCACTGGGCCTGCGCGAGGCGGGCGCCCGGGACGCGCGCGCGTTGTTGCTGACGCACCTGCGCAATCGGAGCCTCCTGCTGGTGCTAGACAATTTCGAGCAGGTTGTGACGGCGGCGCCGCTGGTGGGGGAGCTGGTGGCCGCCTGCCCCGGCCTTGCGGTGCTGGCGACGAGTCGGGCGGCGCTGCGGCTCCGTGGGGAACAACGCTTCAGCGTGCCGCCGCTGCCTACCCCGGACCCAGGCCGACTCTCCCTAGACGAGGTCGCGCATTTCGCTGCGGTACGGCTGTTCGTGGCGCGGGCGCGGGCGGCGCAGCCGGACTTCCGTCTCGACGCGACAAACGCGGCGGCGGTGGCGGCGATCTGTACGCGGCTCGACGGACTTCCCCTGGCGATCGAACTGGCCGCCGCGCGCGTCCCGCTGCTGCCGCCCGCGGCGCTACTGACGCGGCTGGGCCAGCGACTGGCGGTACTCACCGGCGGCGCGCGCGACCTACCCGACCGGCAGCGGACGCTACGCGCCACGATCGGGTGGAGCTACGGCTTGCTGGCGCCGCAGGAACAGACCCTCTTCCGGCATCTGGCGGTCTTCGCCAGCGGCGGCACGCTCGACGCGGTCGAGGCCGTGGCCGTCCCGTCCGGCACGGCGGGCGGCGATGTGCTAGCCGGGGTTGAGGTGCTTCTGGACCACAGCCTGCTGCGGCGCGTGGACCAGCCGGATGGAGAACCGCGCTTCGCCATGCTGGAGACGGTCCGCGAGTACGGACTGGGGCAATTGGCGGCCAGCGGTGAGGCGGAGGAACTGCGCCGGCGGCACGCAGCGCACTATCTCGCGCTGGCCCAGGCTGCCGAGCCGGAACTGAACGGCGCTGCGCAGGCGGCGTGGCTGGCCCGGCTGGAAGCCGAGCACGACAACCTGCGTGCGGCACTGGCCTGGGCGCGGGAGCGCGGGGACACCGCGTGGGGCCTGCGGCTGACGGCGGCGCTGTGGCACTTCTGGTACCTGCGGTGTCATCTAGGCGAAGGGCGAGGCTGGTTGGAGCACTTCCTGGCCCTACCCGTCGAGAGCTGCGGCGACGCGGCGGCGCGCGTGGTCACCCTCATCGGGCTCGCCAACCTCACCTACCTGCAAGCCGATTATGACTGTGCGGCGGCGGCGGCGGCGGCCGCCGCCGCCGCGGCGCGCGCCCTGGACGACCGGACGAACCTGATTATGGCGCTGAACGTCCTCGGCGCCGTGGCTCGCAATCGCAGCGACTTCGAGCGGGCGGCGGCGCTGTTCGAGGAGGAGGTGGCTATGGCGCGGGCCGCTGGGGGCCGCTGGCATCTGGCCATCGCGCTCCACATGCTGGCGGAGACGGTCCTCTACCAGGGTGCCTATGAGCGCGCCAGGGAGCTCTGCGACGAGAGCGCGACCCTGTTTCGCGCCCTGGGAGACCGCTGGGGCATCGCGCAGATCCTCTGGATCGAAGGGAGTAGCGCCCGCGCCCGCGGCGACGCCAGCGCGGCGGCGGCGCGGTTCGAGCAGGGCCTGGTGATCGCCCGGGAACTGGGCCACACGCGCGACGTCGCCCTGGCGCTCACGGGCCTGGGGGAGGTCGCCCTGGCGCGGGGCGACACCGACGGCGCGGCGGCGCGGCTCGCGGAGAGTCTAGCGCTGCTGCGCCCACTGGGGGACCAGCGGCGCCTGGCCCAAAGTCTGACATCCCTGGGCCGCGTGCGCCGCGCGCAGGGCGACGACGAGCGCGCGGCCACCCTCTATCGCGAGAGCCTCGCCCTGTGCCAGGCGATGGGCAATCGGCTCGGCCTGGCTGAGAACCTAGAAGGGTTGGCCGCGCTCGCCGATCGGGCGGAGCGCGCCGCGCGGCTGCTGGCGGCGGCCGGCGCGCTCCGGGCGGCGCTCGGGGCGCCCCTCCCGCTGGTTGAGCGCGCCGGCTACGAGCGTGCCGTGGCCGATCTGCGCTCGGCGCTGGGGGAGGCGCAGTTCGCTGAGGCGTGGGCGGCGGGGTGGACACTGTCGCTAGAAGGGGCGATCGCCGAGGCAGTCGGAGGAACTGGCTGATCGCGATGCGGCAAGGCCGAGAGCACAATCGCGGCCGACCTGACGGCACACGGCGCACTGGGTGACACCAGTGTGCAGGCCCGCTAAGGTCGTTCGGGGGGACGGCGTGAAGACGCTTGGCACGACGCTATTCGGGGAACTACTGCGCCGCTCCCGCCAGACTGCAGCACTCTCGCAGCAGGGGCTGGCGGAGCGTGCCGGGCTCAGCGTCGACGCGCTCCGTGCGCTGGAGCGTGGCCGCCGCGTCGCTCCGCGTCCCTACACCCTCGCACTCCTCGCCAGCGCACTCAATTTGACTCCGGAGGAGCACGCCGCCTTCATCGCTGTCGCCACGGGTGGCCCACGGCCCAGCCCGTTACCACGCTCCTGGCGCCGCCGACGCCGCTAATCGGGCGCGAGCGTGAGACCGCCGCCGTCCGCGAGCTACTGCAGCGCCCGGGCGTCCGGCTCGTCACCCTCCGAGGCCGGGCGGGGTGGGCAAGACGCGCCTGGCACTGGCGGTAGCCCATGCACTGGCGCCCGCCTTCGCCGACGGCGCGGCCCTCGTCTCTCTGGCCGCCGTGTGCGACCCGGCGCTGGTGGCCCCGACACTCGCCATCGCCGAAGGAGGCGACCGGCCGCCCATGGAGAGGCTGAAGATATACCTGCGCGACCGGGAGCTTCTGCTGGTGGTCGATAACTTCGAGCAAGTGCTCGATGCCGCGCCGCTGCTGATGGAACTGCTTGGACCTGTCCGCACTCGGCCATGTTGGCGACGAGCCGCGCGACCTTGCGCTTGCAGGGCGAGCACGTCTACATGGTTCCCTCGCTCAGCTTCCCCCGCGGCAGCGCCGGGATAGGTCCGCAGCAACTCCTCCAGTATCCGGCGGCGGCCTTGTTCGTCGAGCGGGTGCGCGCCATAGCAGGTTCCGTTGGCCATGATGAGCGCGAGCCGTCGTGCCGCCCGCGGTCGCCGCTGAGCGGCACGGTCCCGGCAGCGGACCACCGGTGCGCCCCATGATCCCGTGCGTGTGCACCACGCGCGTGGCGGCGAGCCTCGTGGTGGCCAGCGTGCTGCCTGCTGCCTGCCCTTGGCGTACCGCGCACGCCGCGTGGTCGGACCGGTAAGCCGACCGTGCGGCGCGGCCACGAGCCGGCCGCGCCGAGAGCAACAGCACTCTCAGTGTCGCTGCCTTGTGTACGGCTGGCACCGCTGTTGGCAACCTTGCACTCGCGGGTCTGACAGGCTTTGCTCCCGCGAGTGTGATATGGCTGGCCCGTGCTTTCCGGCCTATTATCCGCTGCCAGCACCGCCAGGGGAAGCAACTCCTCTGCCACCAGCTGGCCAGCCGCGCCCCCGCCTCGCGCCCGGCTGCTGGCCGACCATTGCCGAGCGCGCCCGCGATGAGAGCCTGCGGGATCTCGCCGCCGCGTACGGGGTGAGCCACGAGACCATCCGGAACATCGTGCGGCGCGTCCGGCGCGATGCCCCACTGCGCGCCACCCCTTTCCACCGAATTCCGGGGGCTTGGTTGTACCGTTGGCTGCATCGCGAGGACGACGCAGCGTGCTATCATCCATCTGGAGAGGGCGGCGGTGCGCTGGTCCTCCTCACCCGGGCGGCGCGGGAGCTGGGGCATGGCGAAGGCTGGGGCGAGCGGGATGACGGCGCTGCGCGTGCGCGAGGTGCGCGCCTTCCTGGAGGCCGCCGGCTATGCCGTGGTGCCCGGCAAGCACAAGCACCTCAAGCTGCGCCACCCGACCCGGCCGCCGGTGCTGCTGCCGCTCCAGCCCCAGGAGCCGCTCTCCTACCGCGCCGCGCGGCAGGTTGGCGCGGCGCTCGGCTACGCGGACGCCCACACGTTCGTCGCGGCGGTGGGCGCGACGGAGCGCCCACCGCCGCCCACCGCGGCGTGAGGCGAACCGGTGCGGTGGCACGGTGCGCGGCGGAGTGGGGCCGCTGTGGTTGGAGCAGACCTGGCCCGCGCCGACGGTCGCTCGATCCGTCCGGGTGCTAATCTGGCCCCGCCTGGCCACGTGGGTGCTGGGCCCGCCTTGCGTCATGCATCGCCTGGCCCGACGCTCCACGGGCGCAGGTGCCCTCAGGAACAAAGTAGGCATCCGAGACCAGCTGTTGACAAACTGGCGGCGGGCCATTCCACGGGCTTCCACACTCGCCCACTTTCCTCACCGTAGCGAGGAGAACGCCGCGCAATCGCTCCACCGACTTCCGCACATATCGTCCGGCTTGGCTACATCCTTGGCTACACGCCAGCCGCGGGAGGAGAATGGTAAGGGGTGTACCTATTACCGTCGCCACGCGCTGACGTGATAGCCATGAGCGGGGCGGCAGGCCGCCAGTGCGCTCGCGCGGGAACGTCGACATCCCAAACGCTGCCACCACCACACTGCCGCTCGCTGTAACCGCTGCCTGTGCTGTCCACGAAGGCGAGGCCATCGCTGGATGCGCTGATTACGCCCTCCTCGCCCGTTGTGCTGGCTATAAATCCACCGGGGTCGATCCTGTGCCCGACGCCGGCGCTGCCTCTCGCTGCCCCCTACGGCTAGAATCGTGCCGGCGAGGCGCAGCTGCGCCTCGCGTGGGTCGACGCGCGGAGCGAGGGGGCGCGGCTGTGGTGGGGTTGGGGCGTGCGTGCCGTCGTCGGTTGGCGGGTCTCGTCGCGGGCGCGCGGGACGCCCTTCGTGCCTGCCTGTGGGCGAGATCGGTGGCTGGGATGCACGCGGCAGCGACCGGCGGCGACTTGGTGCGGAGCCGGGCGCAACTCCTCGCTGAGAGCGCCCTGCTGCGGCAGCAGCTGCTGGTCCTGCGCCGCAGCGTCACGCGCCCGGCCGTGACGCGGGCGGATCGCGCGCTCCTGGTGCTGCTCGCCGGCCGGGTCCGCGCCGGGCGCCGGGCCCTGCTCCTCATCCAGCCGGCGACGCTGCTCGGCTGGCACCGCGCCGGGTGCCGCGCGCGCTGGCGACGCAAGTCGCGTCCAGGGCCGGG
>DASUBC010000577.1:0-6659 GCA_035763465.1 Thermomicrobiales bacterium | reverse complement strand
GGGCGAGCAGCGCGCCGTCCGGTGACAATTTCAGAATACGGACGTTCGCCGCGTCGGCCAGGTACAGATCGCCCGCGTGGTCGAACGCCAGCGCGGTCACGTATGCGTCCGCCGGCAGCGCATTGGCCGCTGTCCACTCCGCGCGGGGCTGGCCTGCTGGCGTGAACGAGCGGAGATGTTGCGCCGCTGCCTCAGCCAGATAGACGTTGCCGGCCGAGTCTACGGCCAGGCCGCTGATCCAGGAGGCTGGGGCAATTAGCGCGGGGGATTGCCGCGTTACGCCCGGCTGAAAGAAATACGTGGGCGAAGACCAGGCCACCCCGGCCAGCAGCACGGCGCTGACCAGCAGATAGACGCTCAGAATACCAATGCGTGTGCGCCAGCGCACCGCCTTGCCGCGTCGTGCGCCGCGATAGGCCCACAGGATGCCGAAGACGATGATGGCTGTCAGCAGGAGACTGAATTTGAACGCGGAGATGAACGCAAGCAGCGCCGTGCCCAGCAGCAGGGTCGGCACGAAACCCAGCCAGCCGGTCCGCGCGATGATCTTGCCACCATCGAGCGGGGTGAAGGGCAGCAGATTGACCAGGTTGAGCGCCAGGCCGAAGAAGCCGGCGAACGCAAGTGTGGGCAGCGTCCAGACTGCCGCCGCGACGCCCAACGCCAGCGCGACAGCGCCGCCCACAACCGGCCCGCCCAGCGCGACGATGATCTCGTCCCAAACCCTGGCTGCTGGCTGAATCTGCACAAAGGCACCGAAGCCGGGAATGAAGATCGGCGCGCCCCGCACGGGTATCCGGCGCCAGCGCGCGGCGAGCAAATGCCCCAGTTCGTGGATGTAGAGGAGGATCACCAGTCCAATGCCCGCGACCCACCCAAGCGTCACGGTCCAAACGACCACCGCGAGGATGCCGGAGATGAGCGTGCCGCGCGAGACGAACGAGCGCCATAGCGCGGTAGGTCTAGCGGGTTGCATGGCACGGCTCTCTGCCTCGATCGCACGAACGCTCGCGGCGCCGTGCTGGCGCCGCGCCTGCACATACCCTACGCGGCGTCACGCGGCAAGGCAATAGCCTCTTGGTCACGGCGAGCGCGGTACCGAAGGCCGGACTACGCCGCGCGAAGAATGTCAGGTGGCCGCCAGCGCAAGGGCAGCCAGGGCACGGCCAATGCCCAGGACATCCGCGCCTTCGTCGTTGCTCAACACGATCGCGTGCAGGCGTTGTTGCGGGTAGAGGCCATTGAAACTGAAATAGCCGTCAATATGGCCGACGTGGTAGATCAGCGTGCCTTGCGGCTCGTGGGCGATAAACCAGCCGTAGCCATAACCGGCATCTGTCGGCAGCAGGCAGCCGCCCTGGCTGCCAGGCGGCGGGCAGGGCACATGCGGGGTGAACATCGCCTGGAGCAGGTCCGGCGACACGAGGCGTGCGCCGGCCAGCGCCGCGTCCCAGCGTTCCATGTCCCCGACCGTCGAGTAAAGCGCGCCCGCCGCGTAAATCGCCGACATGGCGTAGGGTTGCGGCATGGTTCCATCAGGGTAGTAGCCCTGAGCGTGTCCGGGCCGGATGGCAGTGGTATCGAATCCGCTGCTGGACATGCCGAGCGGATCGAAGATGGCACGTTGTAAGAAGTCGGCATAGGCCATGCCGCTCACGCGCTCGATCATGTACCCGAGCAGCACGTAGCCGGAATTGCTGTACTGCATCCGTGTGCCTGGCGCGAAATCCAGCGGCCAGTCGCGGAACTCGGCGACCAGTTGCTCCGGCGTGGCGTCCTTCGGCGGCCAGGTGGCGGCAAAACCGGGGCTATTGATGTAGTCGGGAATACCCGATGTGTGCGTGAGCAGATGCGCCAGCGTGATCGGCGCCCACGCGGCCGGGCACTCCGGCAGATACCGGCAAACCGGGTCTTGCACGGCCAGCAGGCGGCGCTGCTGCAAGATCAGCACTGCCAGCGCGGTGAACTGTTTGGTCACCGAGCCGAGCCGGAACATCGTCGCCGTCGTGTTGGGGATGCCGGCCGCGCGGTCCGCCAGCCCATACGCGCCAGCGAACCGCAGGCTATCGCGCGCCACCAGCACCGCGCCGCTGAAGTGCTGCGCGGTGACAACCTGCTCAAGATACGCCGCCAGCCGCGCCGCCGAGGGGAACGGCGTGGCGCTTGGCAATTCCGCCGGCGTGGCGCGCGTCGCCGGTGGGGTCGCGGTCGCGATTGGAGTAGGCGTGACCGTGGCTGTTACCACTGGTGTGGCGTTTGTACGTGTCGGCGTGAGCGTCGTGGCGCTTGTAGCGCCGCCCGTGACTATTGGGGAAGGGAGCGAGGCGACCGGGCGCGCGGTCGTAGCCGTTGCGCCCACAGCAGTGGCCGTCGCGCGGGGCGGCGGCGCGCTCCGCCCGCTGCACGCAGCGAGGAGTGCCACGCCCGCGATCGCGACGTCCGCCAGCAACCGGCGGCGACTTCGCTGGCTCGCGCTTCCGTCCACGGCGCTGCTCTCCCACACTGACACGACGCCGCGCCGGAACTACGCCGCCGGCCGAGACGTTGGATGCCTTGCGGAGGCGGCCCTACACCGCTGCCTGGGCAGCGCCCACCGTGGTCGCCTCCGCAAGGTGTCTTATGGCTGCCCGAGCGCGGCGTAGACATCATAGACGTGGCGCGCGACCGGCGCGGCGACTTGCGAACCGGCGCCGCCGTGTTCGACCATCGTCAGCACGGTAATCTTCGGCGTGTCGGCCGGCGCGAAGGAGGCGAACCAGGCGTGGTCGGCGTTCGGCGGCACTTCGGCGGTGCCGGTCTTGCCCGCAACGACGATCGGGCTGCCGACGAAAGGCGCGACCGCCGTGCCGTTCGGCGCGTTGATCACGTCGTACATGCCTTTGTGGATCATGTTCATCGAGGTCGGCGACGTCGGCAGTTTCGCGAGCTCCTTGCGGGCGCCAGCGTAGACAACCTTGCCATCAGGCAGGGTGACTTTCGCCGCCAGGAAGGGGCGCAACAGCGTGCCGCCGTTGGCGATGGCGTTATAGAGGTTCGCCATCTGTAGAGGCGTGGCAAGGAAGAAGCCCTGCCCGATCGCGAAGTTGATCGCGTCGCCGGTCGCCCAGCCATCGTTCAGCGTCTCGCGCTTCCACTTCGGGTCCGGCACGGTACCGGCGGCTTCGGGCAACTCCTGGAGGCCGGTCGGGCTGCCCAGGCCGAACTTGCGCGCGAAGGTGGGCAGGATATTGGGGTCTTTGTCGTCCAGTTCCTTGCCGAGTTCGTAGAAGACCGTATCGCAGGAGCGTGTAATCGCGGTGGTCAGGGTCATGTCACCCTGCGCGTTCGGATAGGTCCAGTCGCGCCAGACGTTCGGCGCGCCCGGCAGCGAATACGTGGCCGGGCAGGGGATGACGGTGTCCGGCGTGTCGCCGAGGGCTTCGACTGCCGCCGTCGCCGTGACGACCTTGAAGATTGAGCCGGAAGGATAGACGAACTGGGTGGCGCGCCCCCAGAGCGGGCGTAGCTGTTCGTCATTGAGTCGCGCCCATTCCTTGTCGTCAATGCCCAGGATGAACGAATTCGGGTCGAAGGTCGGGTGCGAGGCCATCGCGATGATTCCGCCGCTCGCCGGGTCGAGAATCACGCCGGAGGAAGCCCGATCGCCCATGGCGTCTTCCAGCGCCTTCTGGAGGTCAAGATCAATCGTCAGTGTGATGTCGCCAGAAGGCTCGCTCTTGCGCTGCGCGATCACCTTCCGCACTTTGCTATCGTTAGGGTCAATGATTGTGAGCTGGCCGCCCTTCTTCCCGGCCAGGTATTGCTCGCCCCAGGCTTCGATGCCGGCGCGTCCGATACGGTCGCCAGCGATATAGCCCTTCGCCGCGAGCGTCTTGAGTTCGTCGGCCGAGACCTCCGTCATGTAGCCGACAATATGCGCCGCCAGCGTACCCTGCGGATAGACACGGTCTTGCACCTTGCGGACGGCAATACCGGGCAAGGTCTTCAGTGTGTGGTCAAGATCGGCGGGTAAGGGATCGGGCAAGACCTTGACCGGGACGAACCAGTCGGGCTGGGCCTTGGCATATTTCGCCTTGATCACGTCGGACGGCACGCCAAGCGCCTTGCTCAGGGTGTCGAGGAACTGCGGCTCGTTCTGGATCTGCCCCGGCACGACCCCGATCTGATCAACCAGCCCTTCTTGCGCCAGCACGCGCCCCTTGCGGTCGAGAATCCGGCCGCGTTGCGGAATGTCCGGCTGGTAGCGAATCAGACCATCGCCCAGATCTTTGAAGATCAGCGAAGGCGTCCAGCCAATGCGCCAGGCGCCGTTATCCTGGCGCATTGGAATCGTGTTGTCGTCGGTGATTGGGCCGACCAGACTCGATTGCATCTCGACATGGACCGGGAATTCATTCGCGCCGCGCGGTGGCGTGCCGAGCGTCGCTTTCAACTGAATCAGGCCCGCTTCCTGAGCGATGCCTTCGTAGCGGCTGGTGAACTTGTCGCGCGCAATACCAGCCTGGTCGGTGGACGAGATCAGGTCGTACATGCCGCTGTAGTCTTTCGCGTTCCAGCGGTCCACGAACGCCTGGGCGATACTCCGCATGTCGTCGCCCTTCGGCGTGGCGAACGCGGGCGTGCCGTTGGCGGACCCCGCCGGCGTGCCGGCAATGGTCGCGGTGGGCGGCAGCGCCCCGGCGCCGTTCGCGTTCCCCGGCGCCACCGGCGTGCCGCTGCTCGCCGCCACAGCGCCGGTTGGCGTGGCTCCCAGCGCGGCGGTGCTGGTAGCGACGCCCAGTCGTGCGAGCGAGAGACGGAAGCCGGACTGATACAGCACCAGGCCGCCGGCTACGAGAATGGTCAGAACGATCAGCACCCCCAGCAGCTTCGGCCAGAGTGGCGCGCGGCGCGCACGGCGAGATGTGTGCGAGGAATAGGGCGAATGATAGGTCACAAGCAAGCTCCCTGTGCTGTGGGGGAATGAACGGCAACTGGCCGTACCATGACCAGCGGTAGAACGAAGACCGTCACCAGATGTAACGCACATCCCCGGCCAGAGGATGCTTTGCTGCGTCTACTGTGCCAGCTCATCGGCGCGGCGTCAAGGGGTTCATACCGCGAACGTACGCGTACAGAGCAAAGCAGCTACAGCGCGCGAGGCGCCGCTTTTGTTATCATCTGCACCGCGCCCGCACTGACGCGGGAAGCGCTTTTCGAGCCAGTGGGCTGGCGGTTGAAACCGCGCCTGAATGGCTGCGGCCACGAAACTCGCCTGCCCGGGTTGGGTTTGCTAGAACACCGAGGCTGATTGCTGGCGTACTGGTTACCAGCCCTAGTCCGCGTAGGCGGACTTTGTGGCCGTGAGGCCATTCAGGCGCGGTTTCAACCGCCAGCGAACGGCGCAACGGACGCATGAAAACACTACCATCACGAACACCAACCCAGGCGCGAGCGACCTCCGCAGATAGGCTGGGGCAGCGCCCGGCCGCGCCGCTCTGGGCCACGCTGGCTGGGTTCCAGGCTGCACCCGTCGAAGCGGCGTTGACGGCGTGTGCGCTGGCGGCGCTGGCGCTGGCGATTGGCGTGGGAGTACGTCAGCCGGGCGCGCTCGTGCTGGCGCTGTGCGCCGTGGCAGGCGTGGCGCTGGCGGTCGCCACGCTCATGCTGGCGCGGGCGCTGACGTGGCCAGCGCACTGGTGGCGGCGAATTGTGCTGGTTGCTATTGTCGGCTCGGGCGCGGTCCTGCGCTTCCGTGGGCTGGCCTTCGGTCTGCCCTACGTACCCCATCCCGATGAACCGGCGGTCGTCAATGTCGCGCAGCGGATGTTGCGTACGGGCGACCTCGACCCGCATCACTTCGTCTATCCCTCACTCTATATCTACCTGCAAGCGGCAGTGTACGCGGTACACCTCGGCTGGGGCTTTACGCAAGGTCTCTACACCAACGTCAATGATCTGCCGGAGACGACCGACATCATCACGACCGCGCCCGGCATCTACCTGTGGGGGCGCACGCTCACGGTGCTGCTCGGCATTGGCATCATTCTGCTGACGTACGGCGCGGGCAAGCGGCTCTATGGGCCGCGCACGGGACTGATCGCCGCGCTGCTGGTGGCCTTCGCCCCGCCGCTGGTGGACGACGGGCACCTGATTACGGTGGATGTGCCGGCGGCGTTCTTCACGGCGCTGGCGTTCTTTTGGCTTGTCGAGCTCTACCGCGCGCCGTTGTCGCCGGACCGCCACACGCGCTGGTGGCCGATCGTGCGCGCGGGCATCGGAGTCGGGTTGGCCGCCGCTACGAAGTACAATGCCGCCCTGATTGTTCTGCCGCTGGCGCTTGTGCCGCTGCTGCGCCGCGCCCACGCGCCCTGGCGCGTCTGGCTCGGCGGCGGTCTGGCCGCGCTCGCCACCTTCTTTCTGGTCACGCCCTTCGCCATCCCCGAGCTGCCGGTCTTCTTGAACGATACGGCGAGCGTCATCATTCACTACAAGTTCCAGGGACACGGCCGCTTTGAGAGCAACGAGAACTGGCTCTACTATGGCCGCTACCTCTGGCAAACGTTCGGGCCAGTCTGGCCGCTCGCGCTGGGCGGCTTGCTGGTAATGGCGCTGCGCGGCCGGCGCGCCGACCTGCTAGTGCTGCCCTTCCCATTGCTGTATTACGCCGCACTCGCCAG
>DASUBC010000576.1:0-4349 GCA_035763465.1 Thermomicrobiales bacterium | reverse complement strand
CTGATGGTCCCAGCCGCCAGCGTGGACGCGACGCTCGACCAGCTCGTGCCGCTGCTCGATCAAGGCGATATCGTCATTGACGGCGGCAACTCCTACTATCACGACGACATCCGCCGCGCCGCCGCGCTGAAGGAAAAAGGGCTGCACTACGTGGACTGCGGCGTCAGCGGCGGTGTCTGGGGGCTGGAACGCGGTTACTGCCTGATGATCGGCGGTGAACAAGACGTCGTGCAACATCTCGACCCCATCTTCGCCGCGCTTGCGCCCGGTGCCGACACCGCGCCGCGCACCGAGGGCCGGGCCGAGAACAGCGGCACCGCCGAGCAGGGCTACCTGCACTGCGGGCCGCATGGCGCGGGCCACTTCGTGAAGATGGTCCACAACGGCATCGAATATGGCCTGATGGCCGCGTATGCCGAAGGATTGAACATCCTGCACCATGCCAATGTTGGCAAGCAGCAGCGCGAGATTGACGCCGAGACGACGCCCCTCCGCAACCCGGAATACTACCAGTACGACCTCAACCTGGCCGACATCGCCGAACTCTGGCGGCGCGGTAGTGTGATCGGCTCCTGGCTGCTCGACCTCACCGCCAGCGCGCTTCTCAAAGACCCGACCCTGGAGCAGTTCGCCGGGCGCGTCTCCGACTCCGGCGAAGGCCGCTGGACTATCCTGGCCGCGATTGACGAATCGGCGCCCGCGCCGGTCCTCAGCACCGCGCTCTTCGCGCGCTTCACCTCGCGCGGCGAGAGCGACTTCGCCAACAAAGTGCAGTCGGCCATGCGCTACGAGTTCGGCGGTCACGTCGAGAAAGAAGGAGGCGCTTGATGGCCGGCCCACAGTCCGACGCGCTCGTCATCTTCGGCGTCACCGGCGACCTCGCCTACAAGAAAATCTTCCCCGCTCTGCAATCCATGGCCCGCCACGGCGATCTCACCATGCCGGTCATCGGCTCGGGCCGCCACGACCTGCCTCTGGATCAGTTGCGTGACCACGCCCGCCAGAGCCTCACCGAACATGGCGGCGTAGACGAGGACGCCTTCGCCATCCTGAGCCGGCAGCTGCGCTATGCCGCAGTGGACGCCACGAAGCCTGAGACATTCGCCAACCTCAAGGAGGCGCTGGGCGGTGCGCGCCATCCGCTCTACTATCTCGCCATCCCGCCGAGCGCCTTCGAGGCTACCGTCACGGGACTGGGGCAGTCGGGTCTGGCGAACGGCGCGCGGGTGGTCGTCGAAAAACCCTTCGGACACGACCTGAAATCAGCCCAGGAACTGAACCGGACGCTGCGCGGCGTCTTCCCCGAAGACGCGATCTTCCGGCTCGACCACTATCTCGGCAAAGAGCCGGTCCAGAATCTGGTCTACTTCCGCTACGCCAATTCCTTTCTGGAACCGATCTGGAATCGCAACTACATTGACAACGTGCAAATCACGATGGCCGAAGCGTTCGGCGTCGAAGGGCGCGGCGCGTTCTACGAGGAGGCCGGCGCGATCCGCGACGTGGTGCAGAACCACCTCTTGCAAGTGACGGCGCTGCTGGCGATGGACCCGCCGCTCGGCGGCGACCACGAGGCGCTGCGTGACGAAAAGTCGCAGGTTTTCAAAGCGATCCGCCCACTTACTCCAACGCACGTCGTCCGCGGCCAGTTCGCGGGCTATCGCGACGAAGCGGGCGTCGCGCCCGATTCGCGGGTCGAGACCTTCGCGGCGGTGCGGCTGCACATTGATAACTGGCGCTGGTCCGGCGTGCCCTTCTACATTCGCGCCGGGAAGAACCTGCCCGTGACCGCGACTGAAGTGCTGGTCGAATTGAAAAGCCCTCCTGCCAATGTGTTCCATGACCCGCATGACGCCCATCCGAACTACTTCCGGTTCCAGCTCAGCCCCCATGTCGTCGTCGCGCTCGGCGCGCGGACGAAGCGCCCCGGCGAGCAGATGCGTGGCGAGGCCGGCGAACTGGTGGCCCAGCATTACCCTGCCGACGAGCTGGAGCCGTACGAGCGGCTGCTTGGCGATGCGATGCGCGGCGACATGACGCTCTTCACGCGCGAAGACACCATTGAGAACGCCTGGCGCATCGTGGACCCCGTCCTCGACCAGCCGACGCCGCTCTACCAGTACGACCCACAGACCTGGGGACCGTCCGAGGCCGACACACTCATCGCCGGTGACGGCGGCTGGCACACCCCCACCCTGCCGCCCACGCCGCCGATGAAGACGCAGGCAGCGGCGCAGCAACAAGCGCCGGCCGCCGGATGATATGTTGCCGGTAGTTATCCGATGGTGCCTGCGATTCGCCCGCGAAGCCGGAAGGAGAAGCCGATGACCACGCCCCTCACCCAGCGCCCCGCCTGGCAGGCGCTCCAGCAGCATTACCAGCAGGTGCGCGACCGGCACCTGCGCGACCTCTTCGCGGCCGACCCGAAGCGCGGCGAGCGGCTCGTCGCCGAGGGCGCGGGCCTCTACCTCGACTATTCTAAACACCGTGTCACCGACGAGACGCTGCGCCTGCTGGTGCAACTGGCGGAAGAAGTTGGCCTGCGCGAGCGCATTGATGCGATGTTCGGCGGCCAGAAGATCAACGTCACCGAGGACCGCGCGGTCCTCCACGTCGCGCTGCGCGCCCCGCGCGACGCCACGATCATGGTTGATGGCGAGAATGTCGTGCCCCAGGTGCATGAAGTACTGGATCGCATGGCGAACTTCGCCGACCGCGTGCGGAGCGGCGCCTGGACCGGCTACACCGGTAAGCGCATCCGCGCCGTCATTAACATCGGCATCGGCGGCTCCGACCTCGGCCCGGTGATGGCCTACGAGGCGTTGAAGCACTACAGCGACCGCGACCTCGCCTGCCGTTTCGTCTCCAACGTGGACGGCACCGACTTCGCCGAGGCGACGCGCGACCTCGACCCCGCCGAAACACTCTTCATCATCTCCTCCAAAACCTTCACGACGCTGGAGACGATGACCAACGCCCGCACGGCGCGCGACTGGACGCTACAGACGCTTCATGATGAGGCGGCGGTCGCGAAACACTTCGTCGCCGTCTCGACCAACGCCGCCGAGGTGGAGAAGTTCGGCATTGACACCGCCAATATGTTCGGTTTCTGGGACTGGGTCGGTGGGCGCTACTCGATGGACTCCGCCATCGGCCTCTCCACGATGCTCGCCGTTGGTCCCGACGGTTTCCGCGAGATGCTGGCCGGCTTTCATGAGATGGACGAGCATTTCCGCACCACGCCGTTCGACCGCAACCTGCCGGTGCTGATGGGCCTGCTCGCCGTCTGGTACGGCGACTTCTTCGGCGCGCAGACGGTCGCGGTGCTGCCCTACGACCAGTACTTGAAGCGCTTCCCGGCCTATTTGCAGCAACTGACGATGGAGAGCAACGGCAAGCACGTTACGCTCGAAGGCAAGCCGGTGGATTACGATACCGGGGCGATCTACTGGGGCGAGCCGGGCACGAACGGCCAGCACTCCTTCTACCAGCTCATCCACCAGGGCACGCGCCTGATCCCCTGTGACTTCATCGGCTTCTGCCAGACGCTCAACCCGCTCGGTAACCACCACGACCTGCTGGTGGCGAACCTCCTGGCCCAGACGGAGGCGCTGGCCTTCGGTAAGACGCCGGAGGAAGTCAAGGCTGAAGGCACGCCCGACTGGCTGGTGCCGCACCGCGTCTTCGAGGGCAACCGCCCCTCCAGCACCATCCTGACCGACCGCCTGACGCCGCGCACGCTCGGCGTGCTGGTCGCGCTCTACGAGCACAGCGTCTTCACGCAGGGCGTCATCTGGGACATTGACTCGTTCGACCAGTGGGGCGTTGAACTGGGCAAGGTGCTGGCCCAGCGCATCATCCCCGAACTGACCAGCGCAAGCGACGCCGACCTGGCGCACGACAGTTCCACCAACACGCTGATCCGGCGCTACCGCGCGCGGCGCGCGTAGCCGCCCTCACCCCCAGTTCACTCACTCCCGCGGCGAACGAAGGGAAAGAACGAATCAGGGTGTAGCACAATCCGAGCTGGGCAGATCGTCGGCATAATGGTCTTATGCTCCCCTCTCCCGCACGGCGGGAGAGGGGTCGGGGGTGAGGGCTGCCTGGGTGAGGCCCGCCTGTTAATAGTTCGTAAATGACCCGTCGCGGCGGCGCAGGTAGGGCCGTTCATAGAACTGGAAGGGACGCTGCTTCGCGGCTTCGCGGTCGAAGACGACGCCGAGACCAGGGCGCGTTGGCGGCAGCAGGTAACCGTCCGCCCACTCCACCTGCACCGGGAAGACGTCGGTCAGGGTCGTGCCTGGCTTGCGCGGCTGCTCCTGCACGCCACAGTTGGGAATCGCCAGGTT